>VXOZ01000328.1:0-9430 GCA_009839775.1 Chloroflexota bacterium
GAGCGGGCGTGGCCGACCGTTACAAGGACATCGCGCTGGTGGTCAGGAGCCTGGAGCGAAATACGGGAGAAGACCTCGCGCTACCGTTCATCGAGGCGTACGGCCTCTCGAGTCCTGACGCCGGCAAGATCGAGTACTACAAGCTTCTGGACGAATTTTGGTAAGACAGCGAGTGGTGCACGTTATGCCTTCTCCCGTAGAGCGGGAGGGTATTATCCCTATAGCAACACTTTCCAGCGAGAAGCTCGCAATTCAGTCTTACACCGCCCACCAGCTACAACTAAGACCCGAGGGTTTCACCAACGATTCCTGTGCACCACACGATAGAGGTCCGCGGTTGCAAACGGCGGACGGATGCTTGGGCGTGTCCACACGACGTAAGTCGTCGCAGAAGATGACGTTACTAATCAAGCCGACTTCGTCGCAGACGCCTGGATGAAGCACGATCTGCTTGAAATGGCGGGCGACGACGCGGCGCTAGCCATTCAAGCGACGGATGAGGCGCTCCACTTCAATCCACCGCTTGCACCCCAGCCCGGCACCATTCAGAATGGCATTGAGCACTTGGATGATCGAAGTGCGCACGCCGGCGCGATGCACGGGCAAGAGATGTGCGATTCGTCGGTACCGCGCTTCCGTGAGATCCATTGCAGATTTCTACATGAACTTCATTGGCGTGAACAAGCCCTAGTTTGGGAGAAGCGTCGCCGGCGGGATGGGGCCTCATGCATCCCGGCAGCGCACGCGCCACCCTGATGAACGCCGCGGACACGGAGACGACGACCCAGGGGCACGCGCTGCAGCGGGTCCTCGCCCTGAGCTACCCGCTCATCGTTGCCAACCTCTCTCAGATCGTGCTTGGGCTCGTCGACACCGCGATGATCAGCCGCGTCTCTACAGAGGCGCTCGCGGCGGCAGCCGTCGCCTCGTCCGTCAACATCGCCGCGGGCATGCTGTTCGGCGGTTGGGCGACTGCGGCACAGGTTATTTCCGCCCGCCGGTTCGGCGAAGAACGTCCGAAGGCCGTAGGGCAGTTGCTGGACATCTCTTTGCTCGTCGGCACCGGCGCCGGCATCGTGGTGCTCCTCGTCTTGAGCATCGCCGCAGGCCCTCTCCTCGCCGCGTTCGGATTGAGCGAGGCAGTGCGGGCCGAGGGCGTGCCGTATCTCCGTATTCTCGCGTTCGCCGCGCCGTTCGCTGCCGCCACGGCAATGTTCCGCGCCGTTTACGCGGGCGTAGGGGAAACCAGTGTGGCGATGCGTATGACGTTAATCGTCAACGTGATTAACATCCCGCTGAACTATGTGCTGATCTTCGTGGCCGGCTGGGGCCTGCTCGGCGCCGGCGTGGGGACAGCAATCGCCGTAGCCATCGGCTGCGCTTACATGGTCCAATTTGGGTGGAGACGGCTCAGGGACACCTACGCTTTGTTCGGTTTCCGGCGCCTGCGTCGCTACCGGGAGGTGCTTCCGCGGCTCTGGTCTATCGGTTGGCCCGAGACGGCCATGCTCTTCCTGGGCTACGCCAATAACGTGCTTGTGGTATGGATTGTCGCTGCGCTTGGGACATCCGTCATTGCCGGGATGCAGATCATTACGAATGTACAGAATATCCTCTGGACGGTGATCTGGGCGCTTTCCTCCGGCGTGTCGATCCTCGTTGGACAGAGCCTTGGCAGCCGCGACGAGCGCGCGGCGGCACTGATCCAGCGGGCCGGGCTGCTGCTGATGGTCGCCCTGCCGGCAATCTTCCTAGCGCCGGTGGTTGTCGCGCCATCTTTCATACTGCACCTTTTGACCCCCGATGGCGTTGTCGTTGCGGAGGCAAGCAGCGCCCTTCCCATCTTGGCCCTGCAGGTGCCGTTTATGGCAACGAGCATGGTGCTGGCTGCGGTACTGCGCGCCGCCGGAGACTCCAAGTGGGTCCTGTACACGTCCACGGCTTCCAGCTACCTGGTCATGGTGCCGTTGTCGTGGCTACTCGCCGATGCGGTTGGCTGGGGACTCCCCGGCATCTACGTCGCGGGGATAGCCTTCTTCGCAGCGCGGACCGCCGGAGCCTGGTGGCGCTACCGGCAGGGATCCTGGCGGACGGCGGAAGTGTGAGGTCGTCAAGATGACCAAGCTAATCCGATTCGACACAATGCGTTCGAGATGAAGTTTGCATAGCCGATTGAAAGCCGTTCGTGCTGAGCCTGTCGAAGTACGAACGGCGATTCGCCAACTTTTTACAGTCCCATCTACCCTTCGACAAGCTCAGGGCGAACGTTACGCGCCCAGACAAGAAGATTGTAAACGGGCTCTAAGACCTGTGATCTGAACTTTTCCTGCGGCCAGATTGCGAACAACTGGCACGAATCTGAAACGTGGGGTCAGCCTATTTTGACCGCCGTGCCGTAGGCGACGATTTCGGCTGATCCCTGCGCGACTCCCGCAGTGATGAATCGCGTACCCAAAATGGCGTTGGCCCCCATCTTTTCCGCGTTCTCGACCATGCGTTGCAGTGCCACCTCGCGCGCCTCTGCCAGCAGTTTCGTGTACTCCACTACCTCGCCGCCGACGACGTTGCGGAAAGCCGCCATAATGTCCTTCCCAATGTGCCGTGAGCGCACGGTACTGCCCCGCACCAAGCCCAACGTCTCGACGATTTCGGCGCCGGGGATTGTGTCAGTTGTGGTTACGATCAATTGTCGACCTCCAGGAAATCCTCTTGCTTCTTTTGGATGATTCTGTCGCGTAAGGCGGCGGCCAAGAAGACGGCCAGGCCAACCGGTAAGGCGAGGAGGGCCACCCGTAACAAGAGCGGTATATCCTCCGCCCGCACGATCGCGTACACCCAGAACCCGCCCAACACGAGCAGTCCCGCGGCGAGGATCGCCCCACCGATCCACAGCCATGGCCGGCTGCTACTTTCGGGTCTTGCCATCGGAGTCCCTCCTTGTGCCGGAAAAGCTATCCTACAACTGACATTATCCCATCCCCGCCTGGGGCTGTCATTGGTCTGCTGCCCGCCATCCGTTCCGGCCAGGGTGTCAGCTATTCTGGCAGGAACAGGTTGGGAAAGCCAGACCCCTAGAGTGGGAACTACCGTCGAAGTTTTCGCAATTCGGTCTTGCGAGATGCACAGATCTAGGAGGGCGACGTGCCGGCAGACGTATCAGAACACACGGCAGAAATCCGCGGCGTCAATGTACGCTGGGTCAGCGTAACAGTGGGCGGCCGCACCGTGGAAGAGGTCTTGTTGTACGACGTTGCCGAGGCGGAAGCTGTCTACGGAAAACCACTCGACGACGAACTGGACAAGCACATCCAGATGGGCATGTATGCTGTTGACCGCATAGCGGTAGGCGGCGCGTTGCACAAAGTCGCGTCAGCCACGAGCTATGTTCTCGACGGCAAGTGCATCCGCACCGCTAAGTTTGAGCAACGTAACGAGTAATCACTCTTGAGCTTGCAGCCACGCGGGCAGGGCATCCACGTAGGCGGCTGCGTGGCCGCTGTCCTAGCCAAAGCCTAATCTCGTTAGTAGTGACCTAAGCGCCACCTACTCTCCTCGCTCTTGGCGCTGATACACGGCCTCGATCTCCGAATCGAGATCCTCCGCCATGCGCTGCAAGTTCGAGCGCAGGCGCACGTTCTGATACGCGCCCCAAATCGTCATCGCGGGCGGGACCACGAGGATGGATACGATCAGCGAGTAGAGGATCGTGATCGCCGCCGTAATTGCAAACTGCTGGGATGCCTGCAGCGGAGAGGCGATTAAGACTCCGATGCCGAGCCCCGTCGTCAAAGCGGAGCCCAGCAGCGCCGAGCCGGTGGTCGCGAGCGTCCGGACCGCCGCTTGCTCGGGATCGCGGCGGCGGCCGTACTCTTCGCGATAGCGATGAATCACGTGGATGGTGTAGTCAACGCCAATACCGATCGAGAGCGCCGTGATGATCGAGGTGATGATTGTGTAGGGAATATCCAGCAGCGCCATCGTGCCCAGCACCGAGATGAGGACGAGAAAGGTCGGCCCCACCGCGATGATCGCCAAGAGCGGCTGGCGCACGGTCAACCAGAAGAAAATGGCCAGCACGCCCAAGGCCACCGCGACGGTCGTGCCGATCGACTCCGTCTGTCGGTCCCTGATCGCATCCGTTACCGCGAAGGAAATAATGGTCTCGGAAGTCGCCGTGATAGCATCGTCATCGCCAAACCAAAGTCTATCAATATCTTCCTGGAGTGCCCTCGATGCCTCAGGATCGCCCGTAAAAGCCGCGAATTGAAGCAGGAATGCATCAATTCCGTCCGGGTTGTTCACCAGCACATGCGTGATGGCTGGATCCTGCGCCTCGAGTCTGTCTAGAATCTCCTGCATTTGTCTCGCATCGAGTTCCACATCGGCGGTTGCTTGATTGAAGAGCGCGGCCAGTTCAGGGTCGTACTTGTCGCCGGGCTCCCCGCTGTCGTCTATCCAATCCCGTAGGAGCAGCTCATACGATGTCCGGATCGGTCCCGCCGCTGCGCTTGGCTGGAGCGTTTCGTTCTCAAAGGCGGTGGTGAAGTCCTGCAGGTTCAGCAGCGTGCGGGTATCCGTTGCCTCAGCCCTCACGAGCACACTGACGATCTCCGTTGAGCCGCCGATTGCCGCGTCGAGAGTATTGATGTCTGCCATCACCGTCCCGTCGCTGGGCAGTAGATCGCGAATGCTGAATTCCGCCTTTAGCCCCGTGGCCGCAACTCCGAGGGCTATCGTCGCCACGGCCACGATGAGGAAGTAGGGCACGGGCGCACGGGTAACCTCCCGGCCCAGCCCTTCCGCCATCCCTTGCACGCCGGGCAGCGCCGTCGAAATTGGGCGAGCCGGTCGCAAGGTGCCACGTGCCTCGCGCCGCCGGTCGAGGATCGTCCGCCCGGCCGGGAGCAGCATAAGCATCACAATCAGGCTCATACCCACGCCCAGCCCGGCGATAATGCCAAAATCGCCGATGATATTTATTGGAGAGAAGAGTCCTGCCAGCAGGCTCACGATTGTCGTCACGGCGGCCAGTACCAGTGGGATGGTGACGTTGCGCAGCCCCGTTTGTACGGCCCTCACCACCGCCTCGCCGGCAACGCGCTGCTCGCGGTAATGCGAGACAGTCTGAATTGCGTAGTCCACCGTGAGGCCGATCATGATTATGGGCACCATGGCCGTGAGCGCGTTCGGCGGGCCGACGAGACCCAGCCCTTCCGGCCCGAGCAGTCCCTCGGCCCCAATGATCCAGATCAGTGCGATGAAAAGCCCCAAAAGGGTGAGCAGCAGATCCGAGATCGAGCGCATGAACAGCAGGAGCAGTACGGCAATCAACAGAAACGCCAAACCAACCAGCGGCACCATTCCAGTTTCTGTTGCCTCCCGGGACTCGTCCTCAATCACTGTATAGGAGACGCTGCTAACGTCCAGCGGCCCTTCATTCTCCACCGCAAGATCGTAAACTCTCCGTTCCGCATCCACGAGACGGTCATCGTCCGTGTTCCGCAAGCGGACAGTGCCGATTGCTACCGGAGTGCCGTCCGTGTCGGTGCCGGTCATCACCGACAACGCCTCCCCAATTCCCGGGACTGTCTGGGCAGAGTTGATCTGATCCTGAGTGACCGCACCGAGGCTATCCACTTGGAGCGCGGCCATAACCAGCAAGGAGGGTGCGACGATTGGGTCAACCGGCGCCAGCAAGTCTGACACGGCTGGATCGTTGGCAATGTCATTAAGCAGTGCGTCCATCTGCGCGAGCGCGTCCGGCGTGAGGGCATTCCCGCGAAAGAGCAGCGTGATCACTCTCACGTCCCCGGACTCGCCGAAGAGGTCCTCTATCTCAGTCATCGCCTGCGTGATGGCGCTGCCTTCGGGCAACGCGGACGCGGTTTCCGCAGGTGGGACACGCAGCCCTGTTCCCGCCCCTAGTGCAACCGTGACGACGAGAAGAACGAAAAGCGTAACCCACGGACGCGCCACGACTAACCGGCTCAACGCGCCGAGTATGTTGTCCATGCCTCAACCTCTATCTGTGAAATAAAGTCTGAGAAGTTCCGACAGAAAGACGAACGCTAGGACGGCTAGGACGCACGCGTCGCCGTATCGAAGCGTCGAAATCGAAAACGTCGATTGAGATGGCACGCGCCTTCGCAAAGAAGACCCCATCCCCTCACACTGCTAAGGCTGGCGGAATTGCAGGAACCAGCAGCAATCCACAAGAGCAAGGCCGGACACATGAGCCCACCCGTACTTACCGTCCTTATGCGGCCGCTCTCCAGCGCTCTCGACCCGCGTTCACCGCGCTACGCCACCCCTGGAGTAGGAGCGCGGTGCCCTGCGTCCGTCGAACATTGACAAGGGAATTGTACCACGCTTCCGGGCTGCGGAGGCCAGCGCCGGTCTGCGCTTATCTCTCATTGCCTGCCGCGTCCCAACTCCATGCCGTCACCACCCTACTCTGCGGTCGAGCCGTGAGAAGCCATCCTTACTGAAGACCGGCATAGAGCACACCGGTGTCAATCACATCCTTTTCGCGGGCAGTGGCCACTTGAGCAGATCATAACGCCAACTCCGTATGGTGCTAGCCAGCGGTGCCCCGTCTCGGCCTAGGCTGCGCGCGAATTCTCTCGAAAAGGACGCTTCAACGGATGCGTAATTCTGCGTGCCTGACAGAGCATTTACACTACCCAGAAGCTGCTCTCCAAAGGCCGACAGTCACGCTCACAGCGCCAGAATTGCCTCAAGTTTTACAGCATGTTACCATTCATGACAACTTTCACAAAAGGAGTGATAAACTCATGAGTGCAGTGAATGCAACCATCCCATCCGGAACGAGAGCCGGCGGCCTGGCCGTGATGGCGGGCATGGTCTTAACTCTCGTCGCGTCCCTCTTCTTTCCCGGGGGTCCAATCATAGATCCCGTAGACCAGACCGACTTTCCGGCCGCGGCCGCCGCTTTGGGCGCCAATCCTACATTGGCGCACGCGATGACGTTGCTGGTGATCGTAGGCATGTTGCTTTACAGCTATGGTTTCGTTGAACTCTGGCGACTGCGCGGGCGGGGAGCAGGCTTTGGCGTCTCAGTCCTGCGCTTCGGCATTGTGGCGAGCCTTTTCAGTTGGAGCGTATTCATCGTTGGTTTCGGCGCAAGGCACAGCGCGATCTACCTCATGCAACAAGGCCTCCACGCTGGCGAAGGCACGGCACTGCAAGCGGAGTTCGCGGGCCTCGCCGTATCCAGCCACATCACCATGATGGGATTGCTGCTGGCGTTTATGGTCGTGAATCCAATTGCGTCCATCCTGGTAGGGCTTGGCCTCGCGGCGAGGTTCAGCAATCTGAATATCTATATGCTGGCCGCCTACGGGCTAATCGCCATCGGACTCGGTGGGTTCATCAACATGGTACTGGCGCTGTTTCTCGATAACCCGGACATCGTACTGCATCTCGCGATCAGCCAACTCTTTCTGCTTGCTGGATCGCTCTGCCTCTTTGTCGTAGGCGCGGGCATGTGCCTAGGCCGCAGCGAACTCGTAGGAGAGGATGCCGCGAGCTAAAGCCGGTTGTCTCTCTAATTCTTCCGTCTGCGCCAGGTAATGGGAACCGCCCCCGAGATTGCATGGCTCAAGGCGCTTGGGTTTCGGCGCCCGGCACAGATTGGTCCAGGGTGGCGTAGGGCTGGGGGCTACGGGCCACGCGCAGCCGTTAGCCAGCGCCGGTTTCACTATCCGCCTCCAACTCGGCAAGGCGCGCTTGTAGGACTTGCTCGCTCAGCGCCACCGGCAGGTCGCTGCCGGTTTTGATGTGGAGCGTGGTGCCGGACGTCCGGATGCCGGCGGCGTTGAGTTCATCCTTCATGGCGGTTGGTATGGCTTTGCTCATGGTGTGCAGGCCGCAATGCTTCTTGGCGGCCGACATGGCGATAAAGTCCTGCTTTAGTCGGAAGATGGGGATCTTGTAACTGACGCGCTCCGCGCAGTCAGGCGCTACGGCTTTGATAAGGGCCCGCAACTGCTCCAAGATGGCGCGAAAGGCGGGCGCTTGCGCTGCCAGGTACTCGTCGACTTCCTGCGGCGCGTCGCGGTCCGGCTTGGGCTTACTCATCGCGGATTGCCTTCTGCAGTCTATTCATCGTGAAAAGGCTTCTAAAGTCTACTCACCACGAAACGCCTGCTCCAAGGTGGCGACATCCAGTTTGTTCATCTGCAGAAACGCCGCGGTGACACGTTCCACCGCCGCTTCATCATCGCTCGCCAGCATTTCGCCCAGCCTGACTGGCACGATCTGCCACGAGACGCCGAAGCGGTCGGTGAGCCAGCCGCATTGACCCTCCTCACCGCCCGCGGCGGTCAAGCGTTCCCAAAGTCTATCCACTTCCTCTTGGTCGGCACACGTAACCGCGAGCGACATCGCCGGGCTATGGGTGTACTGGGGGCCGCCGTTGATAATGCAGAACTCCTGCCCCGCCAATTCGAACTCGGCGACCATAATGTCACCCGTCTCGCCCCTGCCGGCTTCGCTATAGCGCATGATGTTGGTGACGCGGGAGTCCGCGAAGCACGACGTGTAGAGGTCAAGCGCTTCCTCGACGCGTCCATCGAACCACAGATTGGTGACGATCTTCTGCATGGATTAACCTCCGTTGGGTGCTCAATTGCATAGGACATCATTGACTCAATCTTTGTGCCGGACGTTGACGCGAACCGGTAGACATCACAGAAAGCGACTGCCCCGCCTTGCTCTGTGGTAATGACACCATTGACCACGCCCTTAGGCCCGTGCGTGATGATGGAATGGATGACAAGCTCGCTGGTGATAGTGTCTTTCATCGCTTCCAGCGCCGCGCGGACGGCCTCCTTGCCGCGCAGGTCGGCCTCGCCGACGATCTGCCAGTGAATGTTGTCAGTAAAGTGGTCAAGAGTGGCCGCGACATCACCCTCAGCGAAGGCGACGTTGAGGTCTCTGAGTACCAGCTTCTTAGGGGAATTGTCGCAATCTGCATGGATAGTGAAATCGGTCATGAAAGTCCTTTGGCAGCGCGCCGTAAGTCCACACTTGGGTTAAGGGCATCAAAGCCTGGCGGCCGCCTCTGTTTACCGGCCCTCCAACTCTTTCCGCAGATGCTCCTCCTGTTTCGCCTGCTCCGTGGTCATGGCCTCGGCGAAGTCGGCGGCCTCATACAGCGGCCGGATCTCGATTTCACTGGGACCCGGCATGGGATTGGGACATCGCTTGACCCACGCCACGGCCTCGTCCATGTCCTTGACTTCCCACAACCAGTACCCCGCCACCAGTTCGCCCACGGCCGGGAAGGGCCCATCAATGACCGTGCGGTCTTCGCCGTCGAAGGCCACACGCTTGCCTGCCGATGAGGGCTTGAGCCCGTCGCCATCCCGCATAATGCCGGCGTTCACCAGTTCCTGGTTGAACTTTA
>VXOZ01000328.1:9440-11396 GCA_009839775.1 Chloroflexota bacterium
GAACGATGACGCGCACGTGCGAGCTCCTTTGATTTAGTCATTCTAGGGAGAGAAAAATCTGTTGCAGAGAACACTATATCAAGTCGGGAAGATGTATCTCGCCGTGGCAAGAGAATTAGCGTCGAGGTGCCGGTTGGCATCAGGGAAAAAGCCCTGTCGTAGGTTGTTACCGAGGAAGAAGATATCCACGGCGCTCGTACGAAAACGAGCCGGCCGGTTCAGGCAAACGAATAGGTCATTGCTGTGACAACAGCCAGGCGAGCAGGGCGTCCATAAAGGCGTCGCCGTAGGCGGGGGCATGGCTGCTGCCGACGCCCATCCAGAGTTCGACAGTGATGCCCTCGGCGCAGCCCTCCTGCAGGCGGAAGGCCTGGGTTTCGGCGCCGGGCGCAGCTTGATCCAGATCCAGATTGGCGTAAGGCTGGGGCTCTGCGGGCCATTCACAGCCCGCAAGCTGACTGTAGCGCGCCGCCATATCCTGCGCCCCAAGGTAAAATGCCCCCTTGTCGTCCCCTTCCGGCTCGCTTGCGTCGCCGCTAAACAGAATCACATTGTCCGCGGTGCCGTGGATGTGCAGCACGGAAACGGGCAGCGCGCCCGCGCAGCTCGAGTCCGCGACGTAGCTTGTACCCGCCACAGCGACCACGGCGCGCAGGTCGCGGAGTCCTTTACACGCCAGGTGGTGGGCCATGAACCCGCCGTTGGAGTAACCAAAGATGTAGACCGGACCGAAATCTTTGATTTCCCTTGCTCGTGCCACCAACTCAGTGAGATAGGCGACATCATCCTCGCCGGACTTGCCGCCGTCGCAGCATTCATCCGTGGGATTCCAGAAACGGCTGCCTTCATTGTTGGGGATACCATTCGGCAGCAACAGCGCGAACCCGTGGGAGTTCACGTGCTCGTGAAGCGGAAAGTACCGGCTGTGGTCGGCAGAATTGCCGCCGAAACCGTGCAGTGACACGATGAGCGGAGTGGTGCCGTTGCTGTGTTCCAGCGGTAACGCCAAGATCGCCGGGTCTTTGCGCGCGGGGTGTTCCAGGCGGTAGACCTCACCACCGGCTTCCTCCGCCAGTCTGACCGTCCGCTCCAGCACGGTGCCCTCCGGCTGCGGCTCCTTGCCCTCCTTGTTCTCCTTCCCCTTGGTCCACTGCTCTAAGAGAGGGAGGAAGGTCTCCATACTTGCGGTCACCACTTCAAGTTCCTGGAGCCGCGCGTCCTGATCGTCCAGGCGCTCCCGCAGAGTTGCATTCTCGTCGCGGAGGGTTGCCAATTCGGCCCTCAGCGCATTGTTCTCATCCGCAAGAGCCTGGACAGATGCTTCCAGTGCTTGCACACGCTGGTCTTCGGCGGGATCATCGACCACACCAGCGCAGGCGACATGTACGACGACCAGCAGAACGCCAGCAGTCAAAATACCGAGATTCCGCAGTAAACCGGTCAGAATCCACCAAGGGTGACTAGTGTTCTTCATTGTATGCGTCAGCAGTTACAGTATTTCACTTGTCCCGGTTACCCCTCGGCCTGAGCCACGCGGAGCCGGGCCAGTGGTGTGTCATTGATCGGCAGGTGGACGAGGGCGGCGAAGATGCCGAAGCCGACGCCCGCCCACCACATGGCGTCGTAGGAACCGGTCTGGTCGTAGAGCAACCCGCCCAGCCACACACCCAAGAAACTGCCGACCTGATGGCTGAAAAAGACGATGCCGAACAGGGTTGCCATGTACCGAATCCCGAATATCTGCGCCACGATGCCCGTTGTCAGCGGCACCGTGGAAAGCCACAGCAGCCCCATTGCTGCCGCAAAGAGGTAAACGGTCAGTTCGTTGGCCGGGGCGAGCAGCAGTCCGAGGATGATCAACGCCCGGCCGGAATAGATGGCGGAGAGGCCGCGGTTCTTGGGATACCGTTGCCCAAATGCTCCCGCGAGCAGCGAACGCATGATGTTGAACAGCCC
>VXOZ01000357.1:0-1647 GCA_009839775.1 Chloroflexota bacterium
CCACAGGCCGCTCGAGTAGGCCCGTCATTCCGGCAGAAAGCCTGCCCCGTACCCGATACGAAGTATCGACTGATCGCGATACGAAGTATCCACTGATTCGGGGCCGGAATCCAGCGGTTGTGGACAAGAAGGCCGTCCCGAATCCATCTTGCGTAGAGAGGCGGCAAGGCATGGCGGCGCGGGACCGGTCGACGATTACGGTAAAGAACTTCCGCAAGGCGCTGGACGCCCTGCCGCGCGCGCAGTTGGCTAATCTCCCCACGCCGCTTGACTTCTGTCCGCGCCTCACGGCGCATCTGGGTGGCCCCGACGTCTACATCAAGCGTGACGACCTTACCGGTTTGGCGCTCGGCGGCAACAAGACCCGGAATCTGGAGTTCCTCTTTGGCGAAGCGATCGCCCAGGGTGCCGACTGCATCATCACCGGCGCGTATCCGCAGTCGAACCAGTGCCGCCAGACGGCAGCGGCCGCGGCGAAACTGGGACTGGAATGCTACCTGGTGTTGGGGGCACAACGCCACCGCGCGGACGTGCAGGGCAACCTGCTCCTCGACCACCTCTTCGGCGCGCGCGTGGAGATTGCGCCAGAGGCCGATGATGTGGGGGTGCAGGCCATTATTGATGAGCGTCTCGAGGAGCTTCAAGCTCAGGGCAGGCGGCCCTACCGCTTCACGAACAAATATCCCGAGTTGGCGGTCAAGTCGGTGGCGGGCTACCTGAGCGGCATGCTGGAACTGCATGCGCAATTGCAGGACTTGCCGGAACAGCCAACGACCATCGTCGTCACCTCCGGTTCCGGCTCCACCCATACCGGTATTGCGTCGGCCGTGAAAGCGCTGGGCCTGCCCTACCACGTCACCGGCATCTCCATCCGCCCGCAGAACCCGCCGCAGCGCGAGCGCATCGCCACCCTTTCCCAGAGCGCGGCGGCCCACTATGGCATCCCCTGCGCTCTAACCCCTGACGAAGTTGACGTGCGCGAGGAGTATTTCGGCGCGGGACACGGCGTCACCACCGCCGCGGGCCGGGAGGCCGTCCTCACCATCGCGCGCACGGAAGGCATCCTGCTTGATCTCACCTACACCGGCAAGGCCATGTCCGGCCTCATCGACCTCGTGCGCAACGGCACCTTTAGCAAGAACGAACGCGTCGTCTTCGTGCACACCGGCGGCATTCCGTCGCTCTTCGCCCATGCCGACGAGGCGCTTGCCTAATTCAGTGCTTTGGCGGTGCGTTTCCCGCATGCGCGACTGACAAGAGGGGGGGGACTCCCATGAACAGCCCAGTGAACGTTCAGGCTTTCCGAGTGCGCAGGATGATCGAGGGCTCGTGGGCGCCCGTGGCGCTTGCTCCCGATGGCATCTTGGCTGTCTACGGCGTCGTGCCGGTTCAGCGTGAATTGCCAAAACCTCCCACGGGGATGCTTGCCATGGGAGCATCGCCAAACGTGCTTGGCTACGAACTATGGATCGTGGACTTGCGCGACAGCTCAGCGCGAGAACTTTCCGCCGGCTTGGGGAGTTGCTGGGGTCCACGCTGGTCCCCCGACGGGCAGTGGCTGGCATTCTACTCCGATCGCAACGGCGTCGCTCAGGTCTGGCTCTGGAACCGCAAAACCGGAGAGACCCGCGCCGCGTGTGAAGACGC
>VXOZ01000357.1:1657-9477 GCA_009839775.1 Chloroflexota bacterium
GTCTGCATGATGTTTGAGTTCGAACAACTGCACTGGCTTCCCGATAGTACGCGTCTGGTGGCAAAGCTGCGTGCCCCCGGCTGGGATCCGCCCGCAGAACGTGAAGAGGTAGCGGCAGCGAGCGACCGGGACGTTTGGGAGTCTCCGGAGGCCGATCTTGAGGAACGGTCCCCTGCTGTTGAGGGCTGGCGCTTCTTCGACAATAACCGTGGCGACATTGGCGTCATCAATATCGACACCGGCGAGGCCCGGCGCTTGGGAACGGACATATATCCTTATGGCTTCGCGCCATCGCCCGGTGGGCGCTTTGTCGCTGCTATGAGCGTGGCGGACTCGGACACCTTTGACCTGCATCTTTTCGCTGTCGATGGCTCGCGCCGGGAAGTTCTCGCTTGGCATCTTCCCTTGGCGTGGGGCACTTTCACGTGGTCTCCTGCCGGAGACGCAATTGTCTTCACGACCTACAGCGAAGATGAACCAGGGCAGCTCGTGCTGGTCTCGCTTGACGGCGAGCGGCGCGTGCTCCACAACGGCAGCGAAGTTGATTTTACCGACGAAGAGCCGTACCCGCCACCGCTCTGGTCGCCGGATGGGGATACGGTCTACTGTCGGGCGAACTTGGCAGTCTATGCCGTGTCCGTTGCCACCGGCGCTATAGAAAACATCACTCGGGAGTTAGAGAACCGAGTTGTGTGGGGGTGTATCAGCACCTTGGGCGATAACGTCGTGAACGATGGCGGTCAGCCAGGCACGGTGCTTGTTGTAACGCGAAACCGAGCGACCCAGCGCCAAGGCATCTACCGCGTCGGCAACGACCAACCGGAGGAAGTCCTACCTGAGCAGCAACACCACCTGACATATCTCATGCTGTATGGCGATAGCGATCACAGTTGCATCGTGGGGCCGATTGAATCCGCCTCCCATCCATTTGACCTCTATCGTATCGCCATTGGCACCGGTGAGATAAAGCGCGTTACGCACGTGGACCCGGAGTTTTCCGGCGTCGATTGGGGAAGTGCGCAACTACTCGCGTATCCCGGAGTGGAAGGGGAAACACTGCAGGGCGTGGCGCTGCTGCCGCCCGGGTATCGTGCGGGTGTGCGCTACCCGGCGCTGGTCGTCGTCTATCCCGCGATGGGGACAGTCGGCTATCTGAATCAGTTCGACTTGGATCGTCTTGGCTTTATTGAGTTGCACGCATTGGCAAGCCAAGGCTACGTGGTCATTGCGCCCAGCATGCCGCGCCGCCACCCGAACGTGGCCGATGAAATGACGACGTTGGCGCTGAATGCCCTGGATGCCGCGGCCGCGGCAGGGTACGTTGACCCTGAACGTGCCGGTGTACTGGGGCACAGCGCTGGCGGCTATAGTGTGTGCTGTGTGGTAACGCGTACCGGCCGTTTCCGCGCCGCCGTTGCCGGCGCCCCGATCGCAAATCTCATCAGCTATGGTCTCAGTCTAAAGGGCAACGGGGCAACGAACGTCGACGGGGTTACCGGGCATGTGTTCCAGTTACGCGAAGGCCTCTGGGACGCGCGCGAACGGTGGGTGGAGAACTCACCGGTCTTCTACTGCGATCAGGTGACAACACCGCTGCTCCTCATTTGCGGCACGGCCGATGAACCGATGATCTCGCAGGCGGAAGAGATGTACGGCGGTCTGAGTGAGCTCGGCAAGCGGGCTACCCTCGTGCGGTACCACGGCGAGGGGCACCACGTTGGTGAGTGGTCTACGGAAAACGCGCAGGACTGCTGGGACCGCATCATCGGCTGGTTCGACCGCTACGTGAAGGGTGACGGGGCGGATTAGGCGTCTGAAGTGCGGTCCTCTTCCTTTCCGTCACTCCGGCGGAGGCCGGAGTCCAGGGATGGCGCGGGTGAATTGTCTCGGAGACAGGTGTTCGGACGGACGCCTCTGAAAGAGATAAAGATGGATTCCCGCGTGCGCGGGAATGACGAAGTATCCAGATCTCTTTTTCTCTGCCGCAGCCGGATTGGATTCTGCGATTGCGGATCCTGCTCAATCAACTGTGGGCCGAGTCCAGCGCCACAGAGACCCCGGGCAGTGATACCATACGGACTGACCGGTTGCGCAATGGGCAAGGGTCTTTGGACACATCAGGTGGAGTGCAAAACGGTCTTTGGAGCATGATCTAATCAGCTATGAGGGAAGAAATCACATGACATCGGTGTCTGAGGCGAACGATTTGCAGCAGGAACTCTTGGCGAGCAGCCGGCAGCTTTTTCCGGGCGGAAGCTCCGGGTTGTGGCGTCTGCCGGACGAGTATCAGATTGTGGTCACCCACGGGCGCGGCAGCCGCGTGTGGGACATGAACGGCCGGGAGTACATCGACTGCATCCTGGGCTCGGGGCCGGTCCTCATCGGTCACGCCCATCCGGCGGTCGTGGCGGCGGTGCAGGCGCAGGTTGCGCAGGGCGCGACGTATTTCCTTCTCAATGAACCGGCGATCAGGCTGGCGGAGATTGTGGTGGATGCCGTACCGTGCGCCGAGCAGATCCGCTTCGTGAGCACCGGCACCGAGGCCACGTTTTACGCCGTGCGCATCGCCCGCGCCTATACCGGCCGCAACAAGGTGCTGAAATTCGAGGGCGCGCTGCACGGCGGCAATGACTACGCCACCCTGAGCACCGTGCCGCCGCACACCAGCGACTACCCCCACGGCATACCGGACAGCAGCGGCATCCCGGCTCAGGTGCAGGAGCAGGTGCTCATCTCGGAGTTCAACAATCTCGACCTCACCCGCGACCTGGTGCACCGGCACGCTGACGACCTGGCGGCCATCATCATGGAGCCGCTCCAGCGGGCGCTCAATCCCGAGCCGGGTTTCCTGGCAGCCGTGCGCGACCTCGCCCATGAGGCGGGGGCGTTGCTCATCTTCGACGAAATCGTCACCGGCTTCCGCCTGGCCTGGGGCGGCGCGCAGGAATACTACGGTGTGGAACCCGACCTGGCGGTGCTCGGCAAGGCGCTGGGCGGCGGCTACCCGCAGGCCGCAGTGGCGGGCCCCGCCGCGATCATGGAAGTGGTCTCGTCGGCGATCCGCGGCACGCCGCGCTACGTCTGGATGGGCGGCACCTTCAGCGGCAATCCCCTGAGCGCCGTGGCTGGACTGGCAACCCTGGGCGTGCTGCAGGAAGAAGGCAGCTTTGCGCGTCTCAACGCGACCGGCGACCAAGTGCGCGCCGGGCTAGAAGACCTCGGCAGGGAGTTCGGCGAACCACTCCAAGCCATCGGCGCCGGGCCGCTGCTGCAGGTCTTCTTCGGCGAAGGCGAATTGCGCAGCTACCGCGACTGCTTGCAGACCGACAACGACAAACGCATCGCCTTCGCCCAAGAACTGCTCCGCGCCGGCATCCTCACCAACCCGGGCGAAAAGCTCTACTTCTCGCTCGCCCATACCGACAAGGACGTGGGTCAAATTCTGGACATCGCCCGTGCGGCGCTCAAGACGGTGCAGGAGAGAAACGAGCCACAGTGAAATCCGTGTATATAAGCGTCGGGTGAGGTATTGATTCGCGAACAAAGAGTGTCACCCTTAGCGCAGTGTCTTGCGCAGGGCGCGACCGGCTGCCTTGCCTGCCACGCGACGCACGATGCGCTGTCCGATGCGTCCCCTGCGCACGGCGTTCACGTCACCGAGCAGCCGCGCCAGCCAATAAAGCAGTGATCGCACGCTCATCCGGGACTCCTTGATCTCAGCTTTTCCCAGCCGCCAGCGTACCACAATCGTTTGTACGGAAGCGTTGCAATTGTCCTGCGGCGGATCGGCCAACTCAGGCTAGGATCACCCACCGCGGACAGCGATCGGGCACGGAGTCAGCGAGCAAGTTGACCACTGCGCAGAGCCCCGTGCCTGCGCCCAATTTCGCCTGACGTGAGCACCGCCGTGCGAAGTTGACGCCCTGAAATTCCCCTCAGGCTCGCTCTCTCCGGACCCTCAGATACGTGCGGCCCGGATGTGTGGGTTCGCCCAGGCCGCAAGCGCCAAGGCCAGGAGGAGCGTCCCACCGGCGGCGAACATGACCCAAATCTCCACGAACTCCGCAATCCAGCCGCCGGTAAGAGCGCTTGCGGGGATGAGCACAACGGAGAGACTGCGCAGAGTGCCGAAAACTCGGCCTCGGTAGGCTTCGGGTACGGACGTAATCGCGATCGCGCCGCTGGCGACCATGCTGGCGGTGAGTGCGGCGGTCTCCACGAGTTCTAGGACCAGCGTCACCGGCACCCATGTCGACGCGGCTATCCCTAGCGTGCACACTCCCGCCAGACTCCAGCCCGCTGCCAGCACACGCCCGGCGCCGAAGCGCCGCTCCAGCGGCCCTGCCGCCAGGCCGCCAAATATGCCACCGGCGGTACCCGCCGCCAGCAGTATCCCAAAGGAACCTGCACCGCCACCCAAGCGCTCCTGTACGAGGGCGGGCCACAGTGGGCCCATGAAGGAGCAGATGTTGACAAGCACGCCCAGCCAGAGCAATGCCCGCACCACCGGCAGTCCCGCTGCTGTCCGCCACCCTGCGCGCAGGTCGTCAATTAACGACCTTGGAGTGAATCGGGACCGGACTTCGTTTGCGTGCGAGGCGGCGGCTGGTACAGCCCGGCCCGGCAGGCGGGCAAGGGCGATACACAGTGCCACAAACAGAAACGACACGGCATCCACCGCCAGTGCCCACACCGCGCTCGCGGCCGCGATGAGCAGTCCGCCGGCCGCGCTGCCCACCAGCGATGCCGTCTCCCTGGCGGTTGAGAAGAGGCCTTGAGCAGTGGTGAGCAGGTCGCGTCCCACCACGGACGGCATGATGGAAGCGCGGGCGGGACTCATAAACGCCGTCAGGCTGTTCAGCTTGAAGACGGCTACAAAGGCGATGACGGGAGGCAAGTGACCGACCAGCGCCACCAGCAATGCCACTGCGCCTACCACGGCAGCAGCGGCGAGGCTGGTCGTTACCATGATCGCCTTGCGGTCCCAGCGGTCGGCAAGCACGCCGGCCAGGGGCGCAAAGATGATGTCGGGCAGATGCCAGATCGCTTGGATGATGGCGGTCTGCAGAGTCGATTGGGTCTCCGACCAGACCACCCACATCACGGCCAGGTTGAAGAAAGCATCGCCAAAGACGGAGACTGTCTGTCCGCTCCAGAGCAATACGAACGAGCGGTTGCGGAACAACCGCCGGTGGCTTTCCGTGATGCGGAGCAGCTTGTCCTTAAGGCCCACCGCTAAATCCCCACATTTCCCTGCACTCTCCTTTAACATGCGCGGCGCCAACGGCCGCGCAGTCGACGCTCTACTTGGTGTCAGTCAAAGGCGGGCATTGTTCCCTGTCATAGCACAGTGTGCAACTTGTACATCCAGTCTATATGGAGGGAGACAGGAGAGTGCGAAAGTAACTACGTTGAGATGCGTGAGAGAGAGAGGCAGTTACACGTCTTGCCTCTCATTTCATGAGATCTTGGCGAGGGTTCGTCATTCCGGCGAAAGCCGGAATCCATCTTCTCTACGCACCCTGGACTCCGGCCCCATATCAAGAATCGGCAGGCTCTTCGGTAAGCTCAGAGCAGGCTTTTCGTCGGAGTGACGGACTCCTAGCGCCTCTTTCCCCACCGTTCAGTGACGGATACCACATTCGCCGGACGAGTTGACAGAAACTCTCACAGAGCTTACGCTGTGAATACCACTGCAAGGAAGGGGAGAGTATGCCGAGCGAAACCCACACCATCTCAATGCGCGCGATGATGAATCGATGGGCATGGTGTGTGTCCCGCTCGGTCATCATGTGCTTGCACTGACGTACCGATCTCGCGGCTCCATCACGCCCAAGGGCAATCGCTCTTGGGTTTTTCGTTTAATTGCGCAGTTCCGTAGAGAATGGAAAGCAGATGCAAGCATACATTACCTCGTCAATTCCTTATGTTAATGCCCCGCCGCATATCGGCCACGCGCTTGAGCTCGTGCAAGCTGACGCCATCGCACGGTATCAGCGCCTGGCCGGCAATGCTACGATCTTGCAGACTGGCACAGACGAAAACGCCTTCAAGAACGTGCTGGCGGCGCGGGCGCAAGGCGTCTCAGTTCAAGCGCTCGTTGACCGCAACTCGCAGCGGTTCCACGAGCTTACCCAGGCACTTGCCATTGCGGCGGACACGTTCATTCGAACCACTGAATCCCGGCACCGCCACGGAGTGGCAGCCTTCTGGCGCAGGCTCCGCAGCGAAGACATCTTCAAGCAGCAGTACACCGGTCTCTACTGTACCGGGTGCGAAGACTTTCTCCTGGAGCGAGACCTGGTGCAGGGCACGTGTCCCGAACATCTGGCCGAGCCGGAAACGGTAGCGGAAGAGAACTACTTCTTTCGCCTCTCCTCCTATCAAGCCGTGCTGGAGGAGGCCATCCGTGGAGGACGTATCAAGATTGTACCGGAGACGCGCAAGAACGAAGTACTCTCCTTCATTCGGAGCGGACTGCAAGACATCAGCGTATCGCGCGACACGAGCCGCATGGCGGGCTGGGGCATACCGGTCCCCGGTGATAGCAGCCAGACCATCTACGTGTGGATCGATGCGCTCATCAACTACATCACTGGGCAAGGCTTCGGCTCGGGCGAAGCGTGGCGGCGGGTCTGGAATACTGAGACCAAGAAGATTCACGTCATCGGCAAGAACGTTTGGAAGTTCCACGCGGTCTACTGGCCGGCGCTGCTGCTCTCCGCCGGTCTGCCGCTCCCGGATGAGATCGTCGTCCATGGCTTTCTCACGGTTGAAGGAGCGAAGATCAGCAAGTCGCTGGCCAACGTCATCGATCCCTTTGCGTGCATTGAGCCGTTTGGGGCAGAGGCGGTGCGGTACTCTCTGCTCACGCTCTCGCCCTTTGCGGACGGCGACTACTCTCAGAGGTATCTACGGCAACGCTATCAGGCTGACCTTGCCAACGGCATTGGCAATCTGGCAACCCGACTCACGGCTCTTTGTCAGAAGGCGCGCCTGAACGGACTGCAGCCAGCTGCCGCGCCGGAACCCCCGCTCGACTTTGCCCGCCACATGGGAGGCCACCGCTTCGACCGGGCGTTACGTGCGTTCTGGACACCGGCTACTGCAGTCAATCAGGGCATCGAGAGAGAACGGCCGTGGGAACAGATACAGAGTGCGCAGACAGCGCAGTCCCTACGCGAATGGGTACATAGCCTATGGGTCATCGCCTACTGGATGCAGCCCTTTATGCCAACGACTGGAGCTAAGATACTGCACGGTCTGCATCAACCCCACATTACGCGTCTACCCCCTCTCTTTCCTCGGTTGGAAACAGGGTGACTTGCTGAAGAATAAGACCTTGAACACATGGGGAAAGTGACGCAGTTACCAGCACTCGTTGCAGTTACGTGACTGTTCACCCTTCGACAAGCTCAGAGCCTGCCCCGTACTTGATACGGGGGCGAACAGCATAACTCTGCGCTGGCAGGGTCGCGCTCGCTTGTACTCATCACGGATAGATTTCCGCTCCGTTCGTGCTGAGGGGCCTTTGCTAAGTCCTGGTCGAAGCATGAACGGAGCGGGAACTTAAGGTGTACAACCTTATCCTCACCCCGCCGCTGCGCCGACGGGTTGCAGAATCTCCTGGAGGCGGGCGATCACCGTCGGCACATCCTCGGGGCGCAGCGTGATGGGGTCGATGAAGAGGAAGCCTTCCTCGGCGTAGTGGTCGCGCACGAAAATGGGCGGCGTGCCGTTTTCCATTGCCTGGCAGACGGCTACGGCATCCATGCCTGCTACTTCCGGATCGACCACGATCTTGGTGCGGGTCTGCGGGT
>VXOZ01000357.1:9487-11156 GCA_009839775.1 Chloroflexota bacterium
AAACCCTCGCGCCGGGTATGTCCTGCAGGGCGGCTACCATCACGTCCACCTTGGCGTTTTGCTCGGCTTCCCATGCGGTGAAGTCGAGGTTTGCGAGCCACTCCATGCGCTCGATGACGCTTACCACGCCTTCTTTCGAGGGCTTCATGGCGCGTCCGATGCCTTTGCCGTTCAAGGCTGCAGCCTCGACGATATCGCGCTTGCCGGCGATGACGCCCGAGGTGAAACCGCAGAGATGCTTGTGACCGCTGAAGCAGACCGCATCCGCGCCTTGCGCCAGCAGGCGATCGGCGAACAACGCTCCCGCGGCGGCATCAACGATCACGGGGATATTGTGGCGGTGGGCAATCTCGGCAAAGTCCGGCAGCGAGAGCTGTCCGCTGGTGGCGGTCATGTGGGAAACGACGTACAAAGCAGCCGCAGTGTGGTCGGTGATGGCGTATTCCATCTGTTCCGGCAGCGCGCGGTTGGCCTCGCCAAACTCGACGGACGTGGCGCCGCTCAGGTGAATCATCTGGGTCACCGGCGCGCCAAAGCCGACCGTGTGCCGCTTTTGGATGATGATCTCATTCTCCATGCGGCTGGTATCGGGCAGAGCGAGCACCTTGCCAAGATGCGTGCCCGTCATGGCTCCGGCGCAAAGGACCGTGATGGCCGAAGCGGCGCAGTGTGTCACAGTTCCCGCTTCCGCGCCGGTGGCGTGGGCGATGGCCGCATCGGCGGCTGCGAGCAGCTCCGTCATGCGCGCGAATTCCGGCGCCGCTTCCACCACCCGTTCCACCACTTCCGGCGGCACCGCGGATGCGCCGAGCGTCGTCTGCGTGCCGGCGGTGTTGATGATTGGCGTCAGGCCGTAGCGTTCGTGGTACCTGGACATAAGAGACAGTCTCCTCTCCCCTGCAACTCACATTAGGTCGAAATCTTAGCGTCCAACAAACCCCTTAACGTGCGTAGGGGCACGATATATCGTGCCCCTACATTCTATATCAGCACTTGCCAGTCCATCAGGTGAAACGGCCTGAGCCGGATCGCCTTCTGGGACTACCCTTTGTACTTCTCCTCCGTATCGTCGAGGATGGCCTGAATCTGCGGCTTCAGCGCCAGCAGGCCCTCTTCCACGCCCGCGGTACCGGCATAGACACTATTGAGCCATTCCTTCACCTCGGCAGAGCCGCTGAAGGCGAAGTTCGGCACCACCCAACCGGGATCGTAGCCGCCGGGGTGATCAAGAACGTTGATGATGACGTCCAGCCGGACCTTGTCCTTCAGGTCGGGGAAGGTCTCGTTGGCCCATTCCTCCATGAGGTCGGCGCGCATCGGAATCGTGCCTTTACCCACGGCCCAATTCAGGGTGCTGCCCTGCCAGGCCACGTACTGCCACGCTTCCTCGGGATGGTCGGCATTGGTCACAACGCCGTTAGCGTCAGTCCACTGGAAGGAGGCCGTGGTTTGCACCGTCGGCAAGGGCGCGAAGTCGATGGGCAAGTCTTCATCGCGGATGCGCTGCATCATGTCGCCGAACGTGCCGCTGGAAAGCGTGTTCAGGAAGGCCAATTTGCCCTGGTAGAAGAGCTTGACAATGTTGCCTTCGCCGAACAGGTCCCCGCCTTGGCCCGGCTTCAGCATGGCGCCGTGCTCGTGCACCATCGAGAAGTAATCACTGTAGCAC
>VXOZ01000270.1 GCA_009839775.1 Chloroflexota bacterium
CGGTTGGGCAACTCATCTTCCAACTGCCGGGTCTGTGGCGGATGGGCTTGCGTCCGCGCGTGGCCTTGACGCATCCCGCCGTGCCGCGCATTCTGCGGCTCTATGCGCCCGTTTTTCTCGGGTTGATCATCACACAGTTTGCCATTGTCTTGGATCGCAATCTTGCGTCGTGCACCGGACAAGACAGCATCGCCGCGATGAACTACGCGACCCGCTTGGTGCAGCTTCCTCTCGGCCTGGTCGGCTCCGCGATTGCCCTTGCCGTGCTCCCGCTGTTAGCCGCGGAAGGAAGTACCGCCAATCTAGAGAACTTTCGGCGCATACTCAACCAAGGGATGCGGCTCATTCTGTTACTCATGCTGCCGATCTTTGCCTTAATGTTGATCTGGCACTGGCCCATCGTCGAGTTGGTCTATCAGCGCGGCGCGTTCGACGCCGCCGACGCGGAAGCGACCGGCCTGGCGCTCTTCCTCTACAGTTGGCAACTGCCGCTGACGGGGTTGGACCAGCTCTTCATCTTTGCGTACTACGCCCGCAAGAACACGCGCACGCCGGTGCTCGTCGGCATCTTGGGCATAGGGTTCTATCTCGCCGTTGCCTTGCCGTTGCTGCAGCCGCTCGGCATGCCGGGATTGGTGCTGGCGAACACGGTGCAGAATTCCGGCCATGCGCTCGTCATGCTCTGGCTGCTCACGCGCCTCTTGGGGGGTGTGGGCGGTGAGGGCTTTGGCCGCTTCATCGTAACTATTGGTGCGGTAACGCTTCTCGTTGCGCTTGCGGCCGGGGGCATGCTCTACATCCAGCGCGTGTTGACCGATGGCGGCGGCACGGTGGGCTTGTTGGCATTGGTCGTGGGAGGCGGCGGGGTGCTGCTGCTTGCGTATCTGGGGATACTGCGGTTGTTCAAGTTACCGGAACTCGCTCTCTTGGCCGCAATGGTGCCCACTCCCTTCCACGCGGCGGTGCGACGCTAGGCGGAACGACGTACAGCGTTTCTAGGGACTTGGCCCAGTCGAAGGTCAGAGCGGCCGTCACCGTGTCCAAGCACCTTGCGTGTAGGATACCCGCTGCTCCTCAGTCATAGGGCTTGCAAGTATGGCATGATAGGGAGGAGCATTCTCCCTTGTGGAATTGACAAATTCACCTAACGCACCTAACTTTCCTGCAAATCTCTCCATGGGGAATGGGATTCTCCTACCAATTTGGATTGCAGAGGGAACGTGATATAGAGATGGAAGTTGAGCCTAAGCAGACCGTTCTACAACGGGTGCCTATTGAGCAACTGCGTGAAGACGTGCACTTTCTGGGCAATGTGCTCGGCGAAGTGCTGCGCGAACAGCACGGTCAGGCGCTCTTAGACCTGGTTGAGGACATTCGCCTCCGCGCCATCTGGCAGCGGACGACTACGGCTACCGTGTCGCTGCAACCGCTGGCGGATTCAGTGTCCGAACTTCAGCAAGAGCAGATGTTCGCCGTAGCCCGGGCGTTTTCGCTCTACTTCTATCTCATCAACGCTGCGGAAGAGCAGCACCGCATGCGCCGCATGCGCGAGAATGAGCGTAAGGTCCACCCCAAGCCGCGCTACGAGTCGATTGCCGCCGCCATGGCGCACCTGAAGAGTGAGGGTGTCACGCCGGCAGAACTTGCGCCAATTCTGGCGTTGCTCTCCCTGCGACCCGTCTTCACGCGCCACCCCACGGAAGTGCGGCGGCGGACTCTGCTGGTCTTTCTTGAAATGCTGCGGGCCTGCTTGGCTGAACGTCAGGGCAAGCGGCAAGACATGTCAATTGAGCAGCGGACCAGTGAGAAGATCCATGAAATTGTGACGATCTTGGCGCAGACGGACATCACCCCCTGGGAACGCCCAACCGTCTTGGGAGAGGTGGACGACGGGCTGTACTATTTCGATCACGTATTGCTGGACGTAATCCCGGCACTCTATCACGAGTTAGAGGACGCGCTGCAGCAGTACTCGGAAGAATATGCTTTTACGCTGCCGCGCTTCCTGACCTTTGGGTCCTGGATGGGTGGCGACCGTGATGGCAATCCGTTTGTGACGCCCGCGGTTACCGAAGAGACCTTGCGCATGCACCGGTCGCTGATTCTCGATCGCTACTCTCGAGACCTTGACGAGCTCTGGCGGGTTCTCAGCCCCTCTGTTCATTACGCATCTGTCTCGCGGGAGTTGCTGGATTCGATTGCGCGCGACCGCGAGTCTCTACCCGGCGCCGGTGTTGGCGCTAAGACCGACATCATTGAGCCTTACCGCGCCAAGATCGTCATGATGCAGAAGCGCTTGGCGCGCACGCGACGGCGCTATGCGGGCGGTGGCGCCGCGGCTTCCGGGGCGTACCACGATCCCGATGCATTGCTTGCAGACCTGTTGCTCATCCAGGAGAGTTTGGCTGAGAACGGCGGTGCCCGGATCGCGCGCGGCCTTCTCCGCGACGTGATTCGACGAGTGCAGGTCTTTGGCTTTCACCTGGTAGATCTAGACGTACGCGAGCATAGCGGCGTCCATGAGGCCACGCTGGATGAATACCTCGCGGCGGCCGATGTCACTCCGAGATACAGTGACCTTGATGAAGCAGAAAAGGTCGAACTGCTCACCCGGTTGATCGCGGAGCCGACGACCATCGGTTTCCAGGAACTCTCTGTCGATGCCGCTGCCCGTACGGCGTTTCAAACACTTGTCAGCGTCGCGCGCATGCAGGCGGAGGTGGGGGTAGCCGCCTGCAATACGTACATCATTAGTTTCACCGAATCGGTGAGCGACTTGCTTGAAGTTGCCTTGCTGGCCAAAGAGGCCGGCCTCTGGCAGGTGGACGCTCAGGGGCAGGTCAGCGAGAGCCGCCTCAAGATCGTGCCGTTGCTTGAGACCATTGGGGATTTGCGCGGTGGCTACGATCTTGTTCATGCGCTGCTTTCGATCCCTCTGTTTCGCTCTCACGTGGCGTGCTGGGACGACCGCTTCGAGGTCATGTTGGGATACTCGGACAGCAACAAAGACGGTGGCTTTCTCACGTCTACCTGGGAACTCTACTGTGCGCAGCGACAGGTCGTGGCCGCCTGCCGCGCCCACAACGTGATCGTCCAACTCTTCCATGGTCGCGGCGGCGCGCTCGGTCGGGGCGGCGGACCGACGAACCGCGCGATCATGGCGCAGCCGGCCGACTCACTGGCCGGCGGCATGAAGCTGACGGAACAAGGCGAGGTCATTTTTTCTCGCTATGGGCGGCAGGCCGTTGCCCACCGCAACCTGGAGCAGGTCATCCACGCCATGCTGCTGGCGCGGCTCAGTCCCAGCGTTCTGGAGTCCCGCGCCTCCCTGGAGCCGGACTGGGAAAGCACCATGGCGACGCTGTCGCAAACGGCGTTTCGTGCCTACCGGTCGTTAATCTACGAAACACCGGAACTCCGCACCTACTACCAGCAGGCCACGCCCATCGAACACATCAGCCGCATGAACGTGGGTTCGCGTCCGGCGTCGCGCAAGGGCGGCGACCGCGTGGAGGATCTGCGGGCGATACCGTGGGTATTCGCATGGACGCAGAGTCGACATAACTTACCCGGCTGGTACGGCGTGGGCAACGCTTTGCAGGCGTTTATTGAAGCGAACGAAGGCAATCTGGAGCGCCTGAGGGCGATGTATACGCGTTGGGTCTTCTTCCGCTCGCTCATCGATAATGCTCAACTGAGCATTGGGACCGCCGATATGTCGGTGGCGCGTCTCTATGCCGGACTGGTAAGTGACGACGCGGTAAGAGATAAGATATATACAGCGATTGCAGATGAGTATCAACGCACGCGAGGAGCGCTTCTGCAGATTACGGCCCAAGAGCAACTTCTCGACTCTTCGCCGGTTCTGCAACGCTCTATTCTGCTGCGCAACCCCTACGTCGATCCGCTGC
Organism: Chloroflexota bacterium; assembly: GCA_009839775.1. GTDB lineage: Bacteria > Chloroflexota > UBA11872 > VXOZ01 > VXOZ01 > VXOZ01. Next base: position 3,912 of record VXOZ01000270.1, read on the forward strand.
ACTGTCTCCAGGTGCGCATGATCGAGGAGTGGCGCACAAGCTTCGCTGGAGCGGCTGAGACGCCTCTGGATGAACTTTCGCCGGAAGCGCGCCGTATGCTGGAAGGCATCTTCCAGACCATCAACGGCATCGCGGCCGGCGTGCAGTCAACGGGATGAGCGTGAGCTAACTACCCCGCCATTGCCATGAAAGTAACCAGCACAGAGTCCGTCATGCCGGCGAAAGCGCGGTTGGGAAACCGAGGAATCCATCTTCACGCTTCAGCGCGTGGTCAGCGTCCTTGCGGGGACAAGCACCCGCGCCAATGAGTGAGTGCAAGCATAACCGTTCGCCCTGAGCTTGTCGAAGGGTGAACGGTTGTGCGGTTATGGTGTCAATCCTGCCCATTCGTACTTCGACAGGCTCAGTGCGAACGGGCAGGATTGATCCCGTAAGGTTGTAGACGGCGCCACTGGGGACTGTGTCCCGCACTGCGACAGGCGGTGAATCCAAGAAAAAGCGCGGTAGGCAAAGCCTCTCTACGGGACTGCCCGCCGCTTTGCGGCAATTCTGCGCGGCAGGTAGTATAGATGTGGTGCGCACATACGTAAATGCGGTTGCTGTCTAGCGTAAGCGCCGCCTCATGATGATGACGCAAGCTGGGAGATTCTGCACGGTAGAAATGAAAACGACGGTCCTTCCTGATTCTCTAACATCGAACGGTAACGCCTTCGACCTTTCCGATGAGACCTTCGGGGAGTTGCGGGATGCCAATAGCTTGCTCGGCGATATGGGCGCAATCCACGAACGGCTTGCCGAGGACGGCTATCTGCTCTTCCGTAATTACCTGGACAAAGAAAAGGTGTTGGCGGCGCGCCGCGAACTGATTGGCAAGCTCGACGCAATCGGTCTTATCGACCGCAGTAAGCCCTTCATGGATGCCATCTTTTCGGGTGACACGAGTGGCATCAGCGCGACGGACCGCAAGGCATTTGCCCGTAACCTCCGGTCGGGGCCGGCGCTGAAGAAGGTTTGCTTTTCCGGTAGGATAATGTCCTTTTTTGAGGAGTTTTTCGGGGACGAAGTGCTCCACCTCAATTACATTTGGGTACGCAACCGGCGTCGTGGGGCTGCTGCTCCCTGCCACTTCGACTGGGTGTACATGGGACGCGGCACCCGAAACGTCGTGACGACATGGATCCCGCAGGGAGCAATACCCCTATGCGACGGCCCGCTGGCGATCTTGTACGGCTCGCACAAGTGGCAAGAACTGCAGCAGACGTACGGCAAGATCGACGTGGACAAGGATAAGGATAAGAATCCGTACGGCGGCGGGTCGCTGACCAAAGACCCGAATCTGCCCCAACAGCGCTTTGGCGGACGCTGGCTCACCACGGAATTCGAGCCGGGCGACATGCTCATGTTCGGCATGTTTACGTTGCACTGCTCGCTGGACAACGAGAGCCCGGAGAACCGCATCCGCCTTTCCACCGACACACGCTACCAACTGGCCAGCGAACCCGCCGACGAGCGCTGGATCGGCGATGATCCCTTCGGCCACGGCATGATGTAGGCTGGGGCCGTTGAGAAGGGTATCTCGCGCATCGGACGGCACACCGCAATTGCAGTGGTTTGGTGTGAAAGGTAGTATTGACGAGGCGGCCATAAACGGCGCTGCGGCCGCGTCTACTGCCGCGACGGAGTTGTCACAGCATCAGGGAGGTTAGGCAAGGTGGCTATTCAGACTCTCGTCTTGCCGGAGACGTTGTCATCGAACGGAAATGCCTTCGATCTCTCGCATGAGACATTCGGCGAGTTACGCGACGCCAACAGCCTGCTGGGCAATACGGGCGCCCTGCACGAGCGCTTCGCTGAAGACGGCTACTTGTTGCTGCGCAACTATCTGGACAAGGAGAAAGTGCTGGCGGCGCGCCGCGAACTGATCGGCAAGCTTGACGAAATCGGCTTGATCGACCGTGCCAAGCCCTTTATGGAGGCTGTCTTCTCCGGCGATACCAGCGGCATCAGCGCGACGGACCGCCAGAAGTTCGCCCGCCACCTCCGCTCTGGGCCCGCGCTCAAGGAGGTCTGCTTCTCCGGTCGAGTGATGGAGTTCTTCGCGCAGTTCTTTGGCGATGAGGTGCTGCATCTCGATTACATCTGGGTGCGCAACGTGCGGCGCGGCGCGGCCACCGGCTGCCACTTCGATTGGGTGTACATGGGGCGCGGCACCCGCAAGCTCATGACGGCGTGGATCCCGCAGGGCGCGGTGCCGCTCGCCGACGGCCCGCTGGCGATTCTGCACGGCTCCCACAAATGGCACGAGCTTCAGAATACGTACGGCAAGATCGACGTGGACAAGGATAAGGAGAAGAATCCGTACGGGGGCGGCTGGCTGACCAAGAACCCCAATCAGCCCCAACAGCGGTACGGCGGGCGCTGGCTCACCACGGAGTTCGAGCCGGGCGATCTGCTGGTGTTTGGCATGTTCACGCTGCACTGCGCCATCGACAACGAAGGTCCGGAGAACCGCATCCGTCTCTCCACCGACACCCGCTACCAACTGGCCAGTGAACCCGCCGACGAACGCTGGATCGGCGACGACCCCTTCGGCCACGGCATGATGTGAGACTGTCTGTCTTGCGCGATACCGGCAAGCAGGCGCGCTCTACTGAAGAGGCCTGCCTTTAGTTGGCGGCCCCTGTGGTACCCCGTGAGCGATTCGAACGCTCGACCCCTGGCTCCGCAAGCCAGTGCTCTATCCACTGAGCTAACGGGGCATTTTCTTGTTCTGTGCTTAGTATAGCATTTTGCGCGGTTGCGCCGGATAACTGTTCGCGCCATCAACTGAGTACAACTCCAGAGCCGCGCGGCTTCTCAGCCGACAAGCACCAGGTAGATGGTGTCCCGCCTATTCCTGTCACACAAGAAGACTGGATTCCGGCCTGCGCCGGAATGACGGGTGGTTTCATTCCGTTCAAAAGGCTGCGGCGAGTAAATAAGAGAGGGCTGCAAGCCTCTTGACCGCAGCCCTCTCTTATCAGTTCAGAGTAGCGATGAAATCTCCCTACTCGTCCCCTTCTAACGCAGGAGACAGCACCGGCGGCGCGGTGCCAACATCTCGCTGCGGTGACGGGTCGACCAGGTATCTAAAGAACTCGCTCTCTGGCGAGAGCACGATCATGTCTCCCTGCTTAAGTACCTTGACGTAGGCCTCGAGACGGCGGCGGAAGGCAAAGAATTCGGGGTCTTGGTTGAGCGCGTCGGCGTAGATGGCGATGGCTTCAGCATCGCCTTCACCCCGGATCTGCGCCGCTTGTTCCTCGGCTTCAGCGACGATCACGATGCGCTCGCGGTCGGCGGAGGCCATGATCTCGGCGCCCTGCTCCTCACCCTCGGCGCGGTAGCGATTGGCTTCCCGTGCGCGCTCGGCCCGCATCCGATTGAAGACGCTCTCCTCGACTTCCTCCGGCAGGTCGGCGCGCTTGAAGCGCACGTCAATCACCTCGATGCCAAAGTCCAGCGCGCGCTCACTGCTGGCGATGGTGACCAGTTCCATGATGTTCTCGCGTTCACTGGCGATGATCACGTCGAAGTTGTAGGTCGCGAGCGTCCGGCGCAGCTCTGAAAACACCACGTCATCCAGTCGCGCTCGCGCGCCGGTCTCATTCTGCACACTCACGAAGAACTTGATCGGGTCGATGATGCGCCAGCGCGTAACGTGGTCAACGATGACGCGCTTCTTGTCAAGCGTGAGATACTCCTGAGGCTCGGCGTCACTGGAGAGTAAGCGGCGGTCGAAGTAGACCGCTTCTTGTATGAAGGGCAGCTTGAAGTAGAGTCCCGGATCTCTGGCCGTATACCGGTACTCGCCAAGCTGCAAGACGATGGCCTGGTTAGTTTCGGCGACAACGAACGTCACCTGTGAGAATATGATCAGTAGCAGCGCCCCAAGGGCAATGATTACGGTTAGTGTGCGTCCCATGCGGCACCTCCTTTACTGGCTAACGCTTGACGGTTGAGTTCCGGACTGCAAGCTGCGAAGAGGGAGGAAGGGCAGCACGCCGCTGTCAGCCGGCGCGATCAGCACTTTCTCCACGTCCGCCATGGCCTGCTCGACCGCCTCGATGTACATACGCTCACGGGTTACCTCAGGAGCGCGGCGGTACTCTTCCAGAATGGAGAGGAAGCGCTCGCTCTCACCGCGCGCGCTGCGGACGCGTTCTTCTCTGTACGCTTGCGCTTGCTCGAGAAGGCGTTTCGCTTCACCGCGGGCGCGCGGCACCACGTCTTCTCTGTAGGCTTGAGCTTCGTTCACTTTGCGCTCGCGGTCTTCACGGGCGCGCACGACTTCGTGGAAGGCGTCCCGCACTTGATCCGGCGCGTCAGCCACTTGCAGGCGCACGTCGGTGATGGAGATGCCCGCATTGTACTCATCCATGAGTTCCTGCAGGTAGGCGCGAGTGTTTTCCTGCACCTCGGCGCGGCGCTCGGTAATCACGCCGTCAATTGGCATCTTCCCAACGGCGCTGCGCAGCGCGACTTCCGTAGTCGTGTGCAGCACGGCTTCCGGATTGTTCACGTTGAAGACGAACGCCGCGGCGTCCGTTACCCGGTACTGCACGAGAAGACCGACTTCGACGATGTTCTCGTCGGCTGTAAGCATCAGCGCTTCTTCCAGAATGCGCCGGGTCTCTTGGCTGCCTTGTACGCTCACCGTGCGTTGTCCGATTTCGGCGCGCCGCACGTTGGCGATGTCAACGATGACGACGTTCTGGATCGGCCAGGGCAGGTGGTAGTTGACCCCGGGTGACGTGGTATTCACGTGCCGCCCGAACTGGAGGACGACGCCTTGTTCGGCGGGGCCCACGATGTAGACGCCGGAGCCGATCCAGAGCACGGCCGCGACGATGATGCCGAGCACGATGAAGCGCTGCAACCGTTTTGCCCGATCACGGGTCTGACGGAGCATTTCTCCGAAATCTTCATTGTCTTCATCATCCGGCGGGCCACCCTGCGGGCCGCCACGATCATAGACGGACATGCCATTGCCTCCTTATTGGCCTTAGTTGCTTGTCCGAAGCCGTTTGGTGCCGCCTGACGACAAACGACGTTCCAAACCGCACTTTCTGTTGCCTTATACTACTACGGTACCATTCTCAGGCCAGTTTGTAGAGTGCTGCCGCCGGTGTCTGCGGATGCGGCGGTGTACGAGTGGGTGTCTCCAGAAAACTTCGGGCTAAGCGAGAACTGTCCTAACGCAGTGAGTACGAGGTATCTGACTGACGGTTCGATCCTTGTGCCTGCGGTAATTCACACTTTTGTGGCGCTCAGTCTCAGTTCGGGCCAGCTTTCTCAACAGCTTGGAGAGCGAGCGCCGGCAAGCAATTTCCCGCTGCAGCGCTCCCATGCGGGCCCGTGAAACTCCAGAGAAATATCTCCACACCCTCGAAACGTCCGGCAAGGAATGACGGGTAGAGCAGTCATAATCTTGCGTATCGGCTCCGTAGACCCAACGCGATAGTAGTCTTGAGAGACCTCTGCGGGAATTTCTATAGTAGAATCAAGGCAGGAGATGAAGAAAGCGATAGGACGCATGCTAGAAGGGAAAGCGGCAATGCTATCGGAAAAGATGGAGGCAGCGTTCAACGAACAGATCACGGCGGAACTCTATGCATCGAATCTGTACCTCGCGATGGGAGCCTACTTCGATGCGCTGGCCTATCGCGGTTTTGGTCACTGGTTGCGCCTGCAGAGTGAAGAAGAGCGCCAGCATGCCATGCGCATCATCGATATCGTGGTTGACCGAGGCGGCACTGTGGACATCCAAGCCATTGAAGCGCCCGGGTCATTTGAGTCTCCGCTGGCGGTGTTTGAGCAGGTAGTGGCGCAAGAACAAAGTGTGACACGCAGGTTCCATGTCCTTTCCGAACTGGCCGAACAAGAGCGCGACCACACGACACTTGTGGAACTCGAATGGTTTCTCCTGGAACAAGTGGAGGAAGAGCGGGTTTCCGGTGACCTCCTTAAGAAAGTCAAGCGCCTACAAGATTCACCCAGCGGCATGCTTGAATTAGACCGCGAACTTGGTGGGCGAACGGTAGCGGAAGAACAAGAGGAAACAGAGCCGCAGCAGTAATCCGACTTCCGGCGCGACTTTGGAAACTGGGCCGTTCAGCCACATTGGAGCGGGCAATGGGATTCGAACCCACGGTCTCAACCTTGGGAAGGTCGCGTGTTGCCACTACACCATGCCCGCGTAACCGCTACGCCTTCACTGTAGGTGATTCCCGCGGCTCAGTCAAGCGCTGTTCTGCTAGCGGTCACCGAGGAGATCATTGTTCCCAAAAGACTATTGCTCCCAAAAGGGATCCCCGTATCGGGGTACGGGGCAGGCTCTTCGGCAAGCTCAGAACAGGCGCGGACTTCCAGTCCGATGCGTGACTCTGATGAGTGTGGGGAAATAGGCTGGAACGGTGGTGTTCTCCCCACCGCCGGTCTCTCCACAAGGAGAGGAAGTCTTCTCGCCTGCCGGCAGGGGGCGGCTGCACTGATATACGGTACGATTGCGCAAGAGTAAAGACACTCACGTGGAGAGATACTATGCCTGAGACGCTAGCCGGCCGTCGTATTCTGGTAACCGGTGGAGGGCGCGGCATCGGGCGTTCCATCGCCTTAGCGTGCGCGCGCGAGGGGGCGCGCGTTGCCATTACTGCGCGTTCTGCAGACCAACTCGCGGCAGTTGCTAAAGAGATCCAGGCCGAGGGCAGCTTGGCTGTGCCACTCGTTTGCGACGTGGGTGACATGGTTCAAGTGGAAAAGATGGTAGGAGAGGCTGTGGCGGCTCTGGGC
>VXOZ01000104.1 GCA_009839775.1 Chloroflexota bacterium
CCCCTCGTCCCTTGCCAGGCCCGCCACCCATATCAACGAGAGTGAAACAGTGCCATTTCGATCCGGCTGGTAAGGCATGCGCCGTACCGATCCCAACCGCTCAGGTCTTGTTCCATGGTGCCGCCTCATACGAAAGGGACTCATATCCACCTATGTACAGGGCATAGAAGTGGATGCATCAGAACGGACAGGCCGACCGTAGGAAAGCGAGAGCTGACCGGGGTCTTTATAGACGGGCATGGCAAGAAAGAAACAAGGCGCGGGGCTGCAGAGTATTTGGGGGAGTCAAGAACAGAGCCCTAAAATACGCTTGATGTAGGCAATGGACCTCATGCGCGTACCCACGGTTTCAGATGTCACAGCGCATCTACGCAGTTTCTCCGGGAAGAGGTTCCGGCTGTCTGCGTTGGCGGCCTTAAAGTCTTCTCCCCCCCCCTAAAAAAACAAAAATTCTGTCTGGAGCCGGTCCTTTTCCTGGCTGGCTGCACTTCTCCGCCCAGAGCGGTAGGTGCATTCCTGCGCAGCAGGTGCCCCCACTGCTTCTATCCAGAGGGTCGGCAAGCCGATCAAAGCAGGGCTCCGTCCAGAGGCACCCCTCCGCGGTGCTTCGCCTGACTAGGGACGGGAACAGCCATGGCACGTGACAAGGGCCCACAGTGGCACTTTGCACCAACAGGGGGCGGAGTGCGACAGGGCTTCAACAATGCAGGGGCCGAGCACTTTCGCTCCGCACCTGAGGAAAAGCTGATCCGCGAAGTCATCCAGAACTCCTTGGACGCTAGGCATCCACAGGCTTCGGATCCTGTGGAAATCGATATCTACCTCTGCAATATCACCCCAGACGACATCGTGGCGTCCCAGTTGAAGAACCATCTGCTTTCCTGTCGCCAAGTCATGCGGGAAAAGGAACAGCTACAGGGCGAGCAGGCCTACGCCAAAGCGCTGAAGCTGCTGCGTAAGCCCGTCATTCCGGCTCTGGCCTTGGTGGATAGGAACACGACGGGGCTCACCGGCTCCAAGTGGGACAGTCTTGTCTTTGAAGAGGGGATTCCCGCTAAGGAGAGCGAAGGGGCACCGGGTGGCTCCTTCGGGATCGGCAAGAACGCACCCTACAACGCCTCTGAACTGCATACGGTCATATACAGCACACTCTATAGCAATCCCCGGCAGGGAAGAGTAGAGAAGATGGCAGGCAGGGCAGTGCTAGTCAGCCATCCCTGTCCTGACGATCCTGGGGAAATGCTGCAGAACATTGGCTTTCTGACCAGATCCAAGGATAGGACAGTCGAGGGCACGCAGATTCCCCGCTGTTTTCGGCTGCGTCACCCCGGCACCGGCTTGTGGATTCTGGGCTTCCGCCCTGACAGAGACTGGCACACAAAGGCAGCCAGATCTGCCGCCGAGAATTTCTTCCAAGCCATCCATGCCCGCCACCTAGTAGTCAACTTCAAGGCGTCCGCATCGGCAGTCCCGGCCCCTTGCCTCCGGCACGACACGGTAGAGAGGATGCTTGTAGACGATCCCCGTGCCAGAAAGTCCGACAGCCTCTTCTTCCTCCGGGCTGTCACTCAGGACCCAGTTGATGCCACCCAAAGCCAAGATGGGATCGGTGCCTTTCATGTCTATCTGCACCGGGATACAGCGGCGCCAAACAGAGTGGCCTACGTCAACAGGAGGGGCATGCTCATCACGGCCTCCAAGGAACGTCGCAAGAGCAATCCCTTTCATCCGCGTCGCGGGGAGATGGCGGGCTGGGCTCCCTTCGCCGCTGTGGTGATAGCGGCCAGCGATGCCGCGGACAAGCAGATCCGGCAGCTGGAGAATCCGGCGCACGACGAAATATCCTTGGGACGGCTGGGATCTGACCAGAGAGAACTGCAAAAGGGCATTCAACGGGCCAGCGATCAGGTTACGGAGATTCTTCGAGACCATCTGCGAAGTCGAGAGGACGAGGCTTTGGCCAATCTGCAGGAACTGGCCCATCTCTTTCCCGATCTAGACCCTGCAGAGCCTGGCAACCGCAAGCTGTCCACGCGCACGATCCAGTCCAGAGGTTCTGTCAACTCCATTCGTCCCGCAGCCGATAACAACTCGCCTGACGACGGGGACTCGCTTATCCCCAATGGCGCAGACGGGCAGAGCGATCCCCTTCCAGGGGATGGGGGCACAGGCCAAGGAACCGGCGGGGGCACAGGCAGGGGGAGCCGCAAGAGTGATCCCGCGCCGCGGACCATTCAGGATCTGGTCGTCATGCGGTCCACTCCCAGCCAGTTGCGCGTAGCTCTCTTCCCGATAGGCACGCCCAAGGAGGGTGTGCTCTTCACTCTACATCCTGGGGGTGAGGAATACCGACAGACAGATCGCATCCGGATTGAAGGGATCGTGGATACCCGTCCCACCTCTGCAAAGGCATCGTTGGAAGGCGGCATGCTGAGAGTCATTCCCAACGGCACCGAGGCGATCACGCTCACCCTGAACATTGATCCATCTACTCCCGTATCCGGATACCGGTACTACGAACGTAAAGCCTCATGAGCCACAGCAGCCACGGAGTCTTCCCGCACCCCGTACTCAGTCCGCGTCGACGGGACTACCGTCCTGAATGCGAGTTCAAGCTCGTTGTACCGGAGCCGATCTTGAATGCGCAGGGAGAGATAAACATCCCTGTTGAGTTCCTGATTGACTGCCCATCCCTTGATCGGTTGGTCGAGGATGAACGGGCGGCCTGCGTGTGTTTGGTGGAATGTGCGTCGACGTATCAGCGACGCGCGTTTTCCGTACGCGGCTTTCAGGACATCCTTGGACTGCATCATGTAGATCTCCCGGACTCATTTCGCATTACTCCCTACATTGCGGCTACGCAGGCCATCAACGGGTTCTGTGTCGAAGAGTTCAGTGAGGTCGCCAAGATCCTGCTACCCAGAGGCATTGATTTGCAGGCAGGAGCGGTACTGGCCATCGGCGATGCAGTGGAGATCGAAGTGAAGGATCCTGGAACCTCCATCTTCAATCTAGGGGTTGATTCCAGCCTGCCACCAGGCATTTTTGCTACCGATCTCAGCGGAGAGCGCATCGCGATCAATGTGCATCGCGATGACCTGCGGCGCGTCCATCAACTGCGACGTCAGAACGGCCTAGCCCTCATGGGGCAGGCCCTCTTTCTGCACTCGGTCGGCGAAGCCCTGCGGGGCCTAGCAGACCATCCCAATAAGCGGTGGGCGACTGTGCTGCGGAGAACCGTCCGGGAGGTCAAGGGCGAAATGGCTGATGAGGACGTAGCCGAGCATTCGGAACGGATAGCACAGGAGATCTTCCAGGGCAAGTCGTTCTCCGGATTCCTTGACGCGATGCTGCCGGAGATCCAGGATGAGTGAAAACCTTGCAGTCTTCCGCCTGACGGACGATGCGTTTCGCACGCTGATCAACGAATCTCGGAATCGGCCCGAACTGTGGAATGACCCCGACACGGACTTTGCCGTAGTGCTAGCTGACTCCGGGGTGGATAAGCCACTGGAGAAGGTGGAGGGTGTGACGGCTCTCCAGCCGATCCACATGGAGCCCCCGGCCACGGGAATCGCTCGGGAAGCCGATCGGCAGGCCTTGGACTTTCATCGCAATCTACAGGGCATGACCCAAGCCAAGGCATCCGATCCCCAGCTTTGGGCTTGGCTTAACCACTTCATGTTGCATGCCTACGGCATTGCGCGCTGGCCACGCCGCCAGAGCCAGGACAGCACCGGCCACATTCGCCTGCACTGGCTGAACGAAAATCCGGGGAATCTGTACGAGTCGAGCATCGCGGGCCGGACTTGGTGGCTGGCTGAGACCTGCTTCAAGGTAGAGCGAGCTGGCGGGCGCGCGTGTGACGCCTCGCAGGTTCTGGAGTTGTTCAGCGGAATGGCGGAGCGCTATCACTACGCCATGCGCTTCGCCTTTATGCGCAACCCTCTGATCGCGGCTGAATACGCGGGCGTTTTGCTTAACGAGGCACAAGGAATCAACAGCAAGGGCATCAGGGAACTCGTCCAGAACATTAATCACGAGGCCGGTGTCAGGCTGATCGATGTCCTAGGCCGGGACCAGATCCGCCAGCTTTTCATCATGCATGCCGAACAGGCGATGACGGAGCCGCACAATGTGACGGATCGCCGGTATCTGCGCGGGGTCAGACCCTTGCGTGTGCTAAGTTTGGGGGCGGGAACACAATCCACAGTCTTGGCTCTGATGGCGGATCAGGGCTACGAAGGCATGCCGCGACCCGACTTCGCCATCTTCGCCGACACTCGCTGGGAACCCCCGGAAGTCTACGGCCATCTAGAGTGGCTCAAGTCCCAGCTCTCCTACGAAATCGTCACGGTATCCGCCGGGGATATCAAACAAGACGTGCTACAGGGCCGCAATCCCCGGGGCGGGGGCTTCTTGGACATCCCCACGTACCTGACACTACCCAACGGCACCGCCTCCATAGCGAAGCGTCAGTGCACCAGCGACTACAAGCTGGATCCCATTTACCGGGAACTGCGCAAGAGGCTGGGCTTGGAACCGGGCCGCAGGGCTCCCAAGGACAAGCAGGTAGAAGTCTGGCTGGGTATCAGCAAGGATGAGGAAATTCGCCAAAAGCCCAGTCGGCACGAGTGGATTACCAATCGCTGGCCCCTGGTAGAAAAGGGTTACAGTCGCGCGCAGTTGCATCAGTGGTTCAAGGAACGGTATCCGGAACGTGAGCTGCCCCGGAGTGCGTGCATCGGCTGCCCATACCGAAGCAACAGCGAGTGGAAGTATCTCAAGGAAAGAGTACCGGAGGCATTCGCCGAGGCGGTGGCAGTCGATCATGCGCTCCGCTCGGATCCGCGTCTGCTCAGCCTGAGCAAGGGTCAAGCCTATCTGCATCGTAGCCGGATCCCTCTCGAGGACGTGGACTTCAGCAATACTATGGACTACGCCAACCAGATGATGGAAGAGTGTGAAGGCCTTTGTGGCATCTGAATCGAGTAACAAAAATCACCGTTCCACCTTGAAAGAGTACACTGGGAAATGGATGTCAACAAGTACAGCGTCAAGCAGCTCTTCGACCTGAACATCTCCTATCGCGTGCCGCCGTTCCAGAGGCCGTACAGCTGGGGACTCGAGAGGCAGTGGGAGCCGCTCTGGGACGACGTGCAGAAACTGGCCACCCAACACTGGGAAGGGAGGGCAAAACCTCACTTCATGGGGGCCATTGTGCTACAGCCCCTCCCGTCTGCTACGGGGGAGGTGAAGAAGTGTTCGATCATCGATGGCCAGCAACGGCTAGTCACCATCCAGCTACTCCTGCGCGCGGCTGAAATCGGGTTTCGAGCGTTGTCTGACGAACATCGGGCAGAGCGCATCAAGGGCATGACCGGCAACGGGGAACACCATGCCGGTAAGGACCCGGACAACCTGCTGAAGGTGCGTCAGAGCAGCCCGCGGGAAAGAGCAGCCTTTCGCCAGATTATGCAGTCAGAAACGGCGGATGGATGGAAGCAAACAGGATTGCATAAAGCCTTTCTCTACTTCAAGGAGGAAGTCTCGAAGTGGATGCAAGAGGCACCCTTGGACTGGGATGCGCGCGCGGAGGGTTTGGAAGCGGCCTTGTCAGATCACCTGCACTTCGTGTCAGTGGATCTTGATGATGGTGAAGAGCCGTACACAATTTTCTCGACCTTGAATGAACGAGGTGTAACCCTGGAGGCATCCGACCTGATCAAGAACATGCTGATGTACCAAGCTGATGTGGGTGAGTGCGAGGAGAAGGCCGAACACATCTGGGGTCTGTTTGAGAAGGATGATTGGTGGCGAAGCAAGACCGGGGAAAACAATCTCAAACGGTCCCAGTCCGATCGGTTCTTCGATCACTGGCTGACGGTCAAGAAGAATGGAGAGCCACGCAGACCGGAACGTCTGCCCCACGACTTCAACAGCTACATCGAGATCTGCAAGGACAAGGGCCCAAACATGGAGGATCTCATCCAAGACCTCCAGCATGGCGCAGGCACATACCTGCAGATTCAGAAGTCGAAGAGCCAGGATGCCACGGTGAATGCGGCATTGGAGAGGATGCACGCTCTCAACATCGGCGCGCCGATGGCATTCATGCTTTGGCTCTTCATGCAAAAAGTGCCATCACAGGAACAGCGGGAAGGGGCCGTGAGGGTCATCGAGAGCTACATAGTCAGACGCAAGCTGTTGGGACAGCCCGCGAACAAGCTCCCCGACATCTTTTCGTCTCTGATTGCCAAGGCATCTCGCAATCCTACCCATAATGTGGAGAGGATTGTAGTTGAGCACCTGAGTGACCAGACTGGCAGCTATGGATGGCCCACAGACAAGGTTCTCGCCGCGAAACTGACCCAGGAACCCATGTCAAAGCAGAACAAGGTCCGAAGATCCATTCTGCTGGGTTTGGAAGCGTGTCTGCGCAGCGACAAGGTGGAGCCGCTTGGTTCCACTGACGAGTACACGGTCGAGCACCTCATGCCAAGAAAGTGGTCGGAGGAGGAGTGGCCGCTGACTACCGACAATGGCCAACAAAGCGACGAAGAACTTCGACACTTGAGGGATGTACGGGAACGCAAGATTGAATTCATCGGGAACCTGACACTGGCAACCCGAAAACTCAACTCCACTACGGGCAACAAACCTTGGTCTGAAAAGAAAAAGGAACTAGCTAACCACAGTAGCCTGTTCCTGAACCGAGACCTCTTGCAATCCTCGCCGAAAGCATGGGACGAAGCAGCCATAGATGCGAGGAGCCAAGTAGTCGCAGACTTGGTGCTGAAGACTTGGCCGTTACCTGCGGGAATCTGAACGCGTCCAGGAATCGGTTGCATCGTATCGCAAGGGATGTTTGCCTGCCGTCTCTGAGGGCAAAGTCAACCTCGAAATCCGCCATCTTGCAAAGTGGCTGCGCTATCCATCCCGCTCCACGTTGCAGAAATATCAGGAAAGCCACATAGCCTACCTAGCTAGCGCACCAATTCGCAAGTTCTTCGGATCTATGCAATCCATGCTAGGATCTTGCCCGCGCCTACTGATCACTATCATAAAAGGAGAAAGCCTCCTGCCATGGATACACAATGCCCCCTCTGGTCGACCTACGCGTTCTCCAAGCAGGAACATTCGGGTAAGACTGTCGCCTCCCCCAGAGCCGGCGGTCTGTATCGGGTGGATGCAAGCACAGAACCGAAACTCGCCCAGCTCCCACCGGAAGCAAAAGGGGGGTTGAGTTATAAGATTTACCAGCACAACCGACGATACCGGCTCTTCGAGAGATTATGTTGGTTGGTAAGTCCGTCCCGATACGGGAATGAGCCTGAAGTCCTTGAGTTAACCCACCAACCTGTGGACTTGGATGAGCAGCATTTGGAGAGGGCACTGGTCCAGCAACCCACGACTGAAGAGAGAATCCTAGGATACATGCAGGAACTGGTGCGGCAACAGGCGCAGGCTAGACCCAATCTGATTGATCTGCCTGTGAACGGCGGAAAAATGGATTTGCTGCAGGCCGCCAGTGGCTGCCGGGAATCCTACGGCAAGGATGAATTGGAGGACTTTCATGCCTATGCCGAACAGAAGGAGTGGATTTGGAGAAATCCTTCTGGACACATCAGAGTTCATCTGTCTGGCCACATGTACGTTGATGAGAACACGCGCCGAGAATCTCTGAGCCAGCAGGGATTTGTCGCTATGTGGTTTAACAAGACAGTAAGAGAGACAGTCTCCCCAGCCATAGAAAGAGCAATCGAAGATGCCGGCTATACGCCATTCCTCGTTGACAGGGACCTGCGTACCCACAGCATCCCCGACCAGGTGGTGCACCAGTTGCGGCAATCTCGGTTTGTGGTCGCGGATCTGACAAGTTGCCTACTAGCTGACAACGATGAACTGGGGCGAGGCAATGTCTACTACGAAGCCGGTTTTGCGGCTGGAAAAGACCTTGAAGTGATTTTCACCTGTCGCGCAGACTGCTACGATGAGAAGAAGGTTGCCTCCGACATCAGACATTTCCATGTAGTGCTTTGGGATGACCAAAATCTGGAGAGATTTCGCCAAGAACTGCAGGAGCGCATTCTAGCCCGGGTCAGACCTGGCCGGGACTACGGGGGCGTGAACTCAACTGATAATTGAAGGGCCTGTGCCACGGCATCGTACGCGGGAAACAGGGCCAATCTCACATGGAGAACCGGTGTATCGTTCACAGGTCAACTTACCCCCAGGCGCAAGTAGATTGGCTGGAACGACGGGTATCTGCTCAGGGTCCTGTCGCATTGACATGCGATTGCCCTGCACTAAACCAAGTCCGTAACTGCTAATCGCCTTTTTTACAATAATCGATTGGCCTTGACACAGTGGATGGTTGGTCCAATCGCGGGAATCAGGTGTATCCCAAAACAGGATCGAACACTATGCAACCTGTTGCTATCCGTTCCAAAACATCTGAATATCCATTGGGGGTAATGAGGTGGCTAGGTTCTGGGTAGGTACACAGTTGCGCCATGCCGAATTGTCCTGCCATCGGCTTCGTTCATGCACTGGTCCGCAGGGCCGGACTTACACCTGAAACAACGCCAAGTCCACATTCGGCTTGTCGCCACGCACAAACACAGGTATGTGGTCCAGAGGTGTCGCAATATCCAATGTCCTCCCGCTATCGTGCTGCCGTCCGGTCCATGCGCAGGACCATCGCTCGGCCTCCGGCAAATACACCGTCCGACTACGCTGTCGAAAGACAGTGACGGGAGCGACCAGCAGGTCCGGACCAAAGAGAAACTGGTCCTCAACCGCATGGGTTTGTGGATCCTGTTCAAAGTCGAAGAACAGCGGACGCATGGGAGGGATACCGCAGGCAGAGGCCAGTTGCATCTGTGCCATCACATAGGGACGCAATCGTTCCCGGAGCAACATGGCTGCCTGAATGAAACGGTAAGTATCACCCCCAATGGTCCAGGCTTCATTGTTGGGCCGGTGGCCGTGCGTGCGGAAAATCGGTGTGAACACGCCATACTGATACCAGCGTACCATGAGTTCCTGGAAGTATTCGCTTTGGTTGTCTGGCGTAACGAATCCGCCTATTTCAGCGGCACCCCACGGGATACCGCTCATGGACAGGTTCAAGCCGGCCTTCATGTACTCGTCCAAGTGTTCGAAAGACGACTTGATGTCGTGCGCGGCGGGGGATACGCCGTAGCGCTGCGAACCGGCCCACGAACTGCGGCAAATGGTGACCACCTCGTATTCACCAGCGGCATGCAAGGAGTCGTGGATGTTCTTCTGGTGGGCCACCGGGTAATAGCAGTGGGCCTCCAGGGCCGGCCCCGCGTGGTACCGCACCCGGTCATAGTCCTGGATCGGATGCAGGTCGTCACAGGGATCCAGCCAGAACGTCCGGATTCCGAAGTCGAAGTAGTTCCGCTTCCATTTGTCCCACAAATAGACAGCCGCCTGAGGATTCGTGGGATCGACCTGTCGCGTTCGAATCGGCCGACCGTCGTTGGTCTGCCAAGGAATCCAATCATCGCCGCCGTCGAGGGTCCCAATGAACAGGCCCTGTTCACGCATGGGCGCGAAATTCTCGCTCTCCTCCTCCACCAGCACCCAGGGCGAGATCATGATCCTTACCCCCATGCCGTCCAGCTCCCGTACCATGGCTTCCGGATCGGGCCAATGGTCCGGGTCGAGTTTCCAGTCCCCGGTCTTCCGCCAGTGCCGGAAGTCGATGACAATGACCGAGAGGGGCAGCCCGCGCCGCCGAAACTCCCTGGCAGTCTCCAGCAATTCCTCCTGGGTTTTGTACCGCAGCTTGCACTGCCAAAATCCCGATGCCCAGTACGGCATCTCCGGTGCATGGCCCGTAGCGTCGGCGTAGTTCTCCATGATGGCACCGTAGGAATCGCCCACGGTGACGTAGTAGTCGATTTGCCGACAGCCATCGGACACCCAGCGCGTTCGGTTTCGACCAAGCTCCACACGCCCTAGCGACGGGTTGTTCCACAACAAGCCGTAGCCGGCACTCGATACCAAGAACGGCACCGTGTGCTTCACATGCCGCTGATACAGGTCAATCACACACCCCTTGAGATCGACGCTGCCGGTGGCATTCAGCCCCATCCCGTAGAACCGTTCTCTCGGCCTTGGCGCGAAGTGGACCTCGGTGCGATACAGTCCTTCGTCCGCGAACCCCGGGACAGGTTTGTAGGTGCGAGTACCTGGATTGTGTGCCCCCACAACATAGTCGTATTCGCTGAGAACGGGTTCTCCGGATCGGAAGAACTGCAGATGGCCAGCCTGCAGTACATGGCCGGATCCGGGAATGGGTGCCGGATCTGTCAGCCGTGCAGAGATCAGTCCATTGGAGATGGAAGCCTCGCTGTCGGCAATGTCAATGACTATGGTGGACGAGGACGACTGTAGACTGCTGTCCACCGTTTCTGTCAGAGCCCAATTTCGGTCGTTGATCTCAGGGTTGACAGTGGCTCGCACACGCAGTCCGTCCCGACCCCACGGTTCGACCGCAAGGGTTTCATCGCCGTACCTGTGCACCAACCGGTTGCCGACTTGGATCAATTCGCCTCTCATGACTTCTCCCCACACCGGCACTGTTTCACTCTCGTTGATATGGGTGGCGGGCCTGGCAAGGGACGAGGG
>VXOZ01000128.1:0-607 GCA_009839775.1 Chloroflexota bacterium
TTGTCCAAATCCCGCACTTTGTCGTGTCGCGTTCGTCTTGACAATGCCTGAGCCTCACAGTCCGACCTCTTCCGGCAGATTCGCGTGGCTACGTTCCGGTGGCAGCACCGTTGCCGGCGGTGCGACCATTCTGATGGTGAGCTACGTGCTTTCGCGGGTGTTGGGGTTGGCGCGAGAGGTTGCCATCAGCGCGCGGTTCGGGACGTCCAGCGAGCTTGACGCCTACGTGGCGGCGTTTCGGCTGCCGGACTTGGCGTTTCTGCTCTTTGCGGGGGGCGCGTTGAGTTCCGCCTACATCCCCCTTTACCGCGAGGTGCTGGCGCGCAACGACCGCGCCGCCGCGCGCGCCTTCACCAGTGCGGCCCTCAACACCGTCATTCTGGCTGTGGGGTTTTTTGTTGCCGCCATCATCCTGCTCGCCCCGTGGATTGTGCCGCTCTTTACCCATGGATTCGCCAGTGAGACCCGAACACTCACTGTCGCGTTGCTGGGCATCGTCGCGTTCTCGCCCTTGTTGCTCGCCGCGAGCGAAGTGTTCACGGCCACGCTCCACACGCGGCAGCACTTCCTCTGTGGCATATACACATCTGACGCTTCCCACGATCTT
>VXOZ01000128.1:617-10636 GCA_009839775.1 Chloroflexota bacterium
CACTTCCTGCTGCCCGCGCTGGCGCCGTTGCTCTACAACCTGGCCATCGTTCTTGGCGCGGTTGTGTTGGCATTCTGGTGGGGCATCTATGGTGTGGCGGCCGGCGTCGTCATCGGCGCGGGCTTGCACCTCCTCGTGCAGATCCCCGCCTTTCGGGCCTTGGGCCCGGGCTACGGCCTGACGCTCGATCCGCGCTTGCCGGAACTGAAGTTCCTGATACAACGCACCGCGCCGCGCATGGCCGGTCTGGTTACCGTCCACCTCTCCCTGCTGTTCATCATGGTCACGCTCGCGTCCGGGTTGGGAGAGGGCGTCGTGGCGGCGCTCCACTATGCGTGGATTCTCATGATGCTGCCGTTGGGTGTCTTCGGCATGTCGGTGGCGCGGGCGTGGTTTCCCCAGTTCTCGGCTGCTGCCGTGGACGGGCCCACGCGGGAGCTGGCACGGCAGCTTACCACGGCCATCCGCACCGTGCTCTTCTTCCTGTTGCCATCGGCGGCGGGACTGATGCTCTTTGCGCCGCTCGTGGTTGCCACATTGTTTGAGCGCGGCGCATTCGATGCTGCGTCCACAGATCTCACCGCCTGGGCGCTGCTCTTCTTTGCGGTTGGTCTCGCCGGGCACTGCGCGGTGGAAGTACTAAACCGGGGCTTCTTTGCGCTCAAAGACACCCGCA
Source organism: Chloroflexota bacterium (assembly GCA_009839775.1). Lineage (GTDB taxonomy): Bacteria > Chloroflexota > UBA11872 > VXOZ01 > VXOZ01 > VXOZ01. Next base: position 1,294 of record VXOZ01000128.1, read on the forward strand.
CGCCGGTTCTCATCGGCATCGTGAGCATGGGTCTGGGCATCGCCCTGGCTTTCTTGCTCATGCGTCCCCTGGCCCAGGGCGGTCTGGCGCTCGGCATCTCGCTGGCGGTGCTGCTGGAGGCCGTATGGCTCTGGCTGCTGCTGGCGCGGCGGGTGCCGGATTTTCGGTTCCTCACCGGCATGCCGCCGCTGCTACTTTGCACAGTGCTTGCAGTGGGCGTGAGCGGCGCGCTGCAGTGGCTCCTACCGCTCGCCGGTACGCCCGCCATCGTGCGTCTCGTCCTCTACGGCGCCGTCTTGCTTGGCGTCTATGTGCTCTCCGCGCTGCTCCTCGGCGTGCCGGAAGCGCGCACCGTCTGGCGGCGCTTACCCTTCTTGCGGCGTTAGTTGGAGATTCCTGACCGCCCACGTGTGGTACCTATCCTTCACCCTGAGCACTTCGACAAGCTCAGCACAGGCCTGTCGAAGGGTGAACGGAAGGTGCGAGAGAATCGCAATCCCCGCTGATGGGTCACTCTTTCGATTCTTCGGCAAGCTCGGGACAAGCAAGCTCAGCGCAAAGTGGATTCCGGCAAGGCCGCGGCAGGCATAGTCTCTGCCATTCATCGCTTATCCTTTCAGCCAACGCAGTTGCAGCCAGCCAACGCAGTTGCAGCACACCTGGACACATAATCCTCGATTCTCACTCCTAAATCATTGACACGCACTATCAAAATTTTTATATTACAAGCGTAGAAGGCTAGAGTGGTGTAAAAGGGCTGTGTTAAGCCCTCTAAGGAGGAACCTATTATGGTTACCCGACGACGGTTCTTGCAATTCAGCGGCGTAACGGCTACTGCGTTGATTGCCGCCGCGTGCGGCGCGGTGCAGACGGCGCCGGCAGCCGAAGAAGAGGCCATGGAAGAGAAAGAAGCGCCCAAGGAGGCCGCCCAAGAGGCGCCAGCCAAGGAGTTGCAGAATCTCTCCATCCATAGCTATGGCAACGCAGCGGTGCTTGAGCGGTATGTGAATGTCCTCGGCGTCTTCAATGAAACCTTTGCCGGCGACTATGAGGCGGAAGCGACCATTACGCCGTTCTCCGAGTATAACCCCAAGCTCCTGTCTCAGATTACGGCGGGCGTGCCGCCGGACGTCTGGAACATGTGGGCGCAGTTTAAGTCCAATTACGTGGAGCGCGGCATCGTGCTCGACGTTACCGATCGCGTCAAGGCGAGCCCGACTGCCAGCCTGGAGCACTACGTCCAGCCGATGCGTGAGGCCATGTCGTATCAGGGCCGCATCTGGGGCACGGCACAGGACTTCAACGGCACCCTGATCTATCTCAACTCGACCATCTTCCAGAACGCGGGATTGGAATTGCCGTCCGAAGACTGGACGATGGACGACCTTCGCGACATTGCGAAGCGCACCGCCAATCGGGAGGAGAACATCTGGGGCACCAGGAATCTTGCGAACAACTCCGGCTCTGACAACTTTGCGGTGATGTGGAACTACGGCCAACACTTTTGGGTGAACGAAGAGCAGACCAAATCGCTAGTCAATGGTCCGGGTCCTGTTGCCATGTACACCATCTACCAAGATATGGCGTATGCCGACCGCAGCATACCTACGCCGGGCAATCCACAGGAAAGCGGCCTCGGTGCCCATCAAGGGTACTATGCCACGTGGGACGCCTGGGGCAACGATCCCTGGTGGGTCAACTTCCGTAACGAGGGCAACGTGCCGTTCGAATGGAAGGCCCATACGTATCCCGCGGGACCCATGGACCAGAAGCATTTTTCCCAAGGTCACCTGTGGTCGATTGCGGAGTCTCATGCGGACCACGACACCGCTTGGCTCCTTGCCGAGTGGATCGGCGGTATCGAGGGTTGGAAACAGTGGGTGGCCTTGGGCCAGGGCCAACCGCTTCCGGTCTCCGACCGCGCGCTGTGGGAGCAGTATTACAGCTTCCTGGAGCCGGATAAGGCGCAGATACAGACCGACTTCATGCTGAATCGCATGTACAACGGCCTGGCGTTCAACTTCCAGTACTGGCCAACGTACGGCGATTGCAGCGGCATCATGCGCGAGGCGCATCAGGTAATCTTTGGCGAGTCGCCCGGCGAGGTGGAGTCCAACCTCAACGAGGCCGCCAAGCGCATGGATGCGGTGCTGGCAGAGTACAAGGACAAGACTTAACCGCGTGCGCATGCAGCAGTTAAGGTCGCGAAGCATACAACGCTGAGGAGCTTGGACTAGCTGTATTGCATGCGGCTGGAGGGGGGCACGATACATCGTGCCCCTCTTTTCTTTTGTCGAGCATTGCGTGAACCAATTGCTCACTCAAATGCCGGGCACTCCGCCAATGTCCCTTCTCCCCATGGAGACCTTTGCATAACTGGGTCTCGAGTGCGCGGAGTTACACCCTCTCCTTGGGGGAGAGGGCCGGGGTGAGGGGGATCTTGAGCGAGCCGGCTCAACTCAAGCCGCGTGGCTGCTCTTTACAGTCCGGCGCTGGCGACGATCTCGTCGATTTCCTGTAACTGCTGTGGTGTGAGTTCCCAATCGCCCGCGCCGAGCCAGCCTTCCACTTGGGCCGGACTCTTCGCGCCCACCAACGCGGTCGTCATCGCGGGGTGCGCTAGTACCCAAGCTATGTCCAGTTCTATGAGGGTATGCCCGTGGTCGGCGGCGTAGGCGGCGAGTTGCTTGGCCATGCGGATGGTCCGCTTGAATTTCTCGCCCATAAACCGCTCGTTCTGGCTGCGGATGTCGTCCGCGCCGAATACGTGGTCTTCCTCGTAGCTGCCGGTGAGCAAACCCTGGCCCAGTGGCGCGTAGGCCAACACACCGATGCCCTGCTCTTGGCAGAACGGCAGTACCTCAGCCTCGATCTCGCGGTCGAGCAGGTTGTAGCGGGGTTGGTCCGAGTCTACGTGCCGAACTTTGAGACACTCGTGCATCTGTGCCGCGGAAAAGTTGGACACCCCGGCGTAGCGCACCTTGCCCTGCTGGATCAGGTCGTCGATGGCCTGCATGCTCTCGGTGAAGATCATTTCGTCGCTGGGCCAGTGTATCTGGTAGAGGTCGATATAGTCGGTGTGCAGGTGGCGTAAGCTGCGCTCGGCGGCGGCGAGCAGGTCGTCCCGGCGCCAGTTTTCGGGTAAGACTTTGGTGGCAATGAAGACTTGGTCGCGCCGGCTGCCCACGGCCTTGGCGACAAGCTCCTCGGAGAGGCCGAAACCGTACGCCTCCGCCGTGTCGATGAGCGTCACGCCGCCGTCCACGGCCCGCTGGATCGCGGACACGGCATCGCCCTCCTCCACCGGCCCCAGCTTGCCCGCAATCGGCCACGCGCCAAAACCGAGCACCGAGACTTCCGGGCCATTCTTGCCAAGTTTACGCGTTCGCACACTACTTCCTCCTGCCTTGCAAGCGTTTTCCCTAGCTTACCGTACTTTCCATGATCCGACACCGGTCTGGAGAGAGCACACATTAGGAGTGCGGTAACGATATTTCCCTCACCCAGACTCTCTCCATGGCGTGGGAATTTTACAGGGAACCGGGTAAGGACGCGGCGCATTGTGCAACATGGGAGTCATGCCCAGGAAGGTCCGTGCTCAAGACGTATACGGAATGCACCTTAGTTTTGACCGCGCTCGCCGATCACCGTATTATCAAACGAGCGAGTACCCGAGTTGCCAGTGAGCCAAGATGATGTCCGATCTCCCAATAGTACCCAATCACTTCCGTTACTGCCCGCGCTGCGGCAAATCGCTCGTACTGCTGCCGGACGGCGGACGTCAACGCGCATCGTGCCAAGCGTGCGGCTTCATTCATTTCAGCACGTTTTCCCTCGGCGTAGGCGGTGTCGTGGTGCGGGACAACAAGGTCCTGTTCATCCGGCGCGGACAAGATCCCGGCAAGGGCCGCTGGACCATTCCGGGGGGCTACGTCGAACAGGATGAGCCGTTCGAGGAAGCGGTGGTACGCGAACTCTACGAGGAAACCGGCGTCCACACGGAAGTACAGGGCGTGCTCGCGGCGCGCAACAGCCTCACACAACGGGATAGCAACGTCTACATCGTCTTCAGTCTCAAGGACTTGGGCGGCGGCCCGGAGTGCGATGGTGTGGAAGTTGACCGCGCTGAGTTTCTGGCTCCGCACGAGTTTGAAGCGCTGCAGGAGTTGGCAGATGTCAGCAAGTACTTCGCGCAGATGGCGCTGGAGACTCCGGCCGCGCCCCTGACTACCTCCTCATTCGCGGGCCAGACCAGCGGCTACGCATACTCCATGTTTGACATTGCCGGTTTCAATCCCCATGCACTGGACTTAGATTGAGCGGAGCTGCCGCGCATACTTCGCGCAAGCCAATTGGAACGCTCGCCTACTAAACCGGTCTAGCCTTGACCACGGAGTTGCGCTCTGAGGCGAGCGAGTTCGGCTTCGGCTTCCAGGCGCGCGTGGCGCTCAGCTTCCGCGCGGGCTTCGGCCGCTTCTCGCTTGCCTATGGTCCTGCCGGTCTCTGGGTCGAGCGCGTCGAACTCCCGGCCGTCCCAGCAAAACACCACGTCCAACAACGCGCTGTACCCGCGCACCGCACCCTCTGGCCCAATTTCCAACCCGTACGGGACGTACTTGCCGTCGACCAACCGCTCCCCCGCCAGCGGCTGACCGTACAACGTGCCGCCGGTTGGGTCCATTCGCCAGTATTCCGTTATCCGCAGCCGCTCGTATAACTCCCGCTTCTCTCCCAGATCGCGGTCGGCAGTGCTCTTGGACGCTACCTCCATTACGAAGTCTGGCGGCTTCCCTACCTCCCAGATCCAGTAATTGGGCAGGTTCTCGTAGATAGCTTTCACGTCTACGCCGAACGCGATATAGCAGTCGGGAGCGACCCGCTGATTGCCGTCTTCAGGATTATAAAATATGAAGCCTCCGCTGGAGACGAACACATCGGGCGAGTCCTCGTAGCGTTCGGCGAGCAGATATGCGATACGGCGAATGAATGGGTCTTGCAGCATGCCGTCCTCCACCGGCGGCGGGTCTTCATAGAAGATTTCCGGTAGGATTTTTGTCTTCCAGGCGTTTGAGATGGTTCTGGTCGTTGCCATTGGTGAACCTCCAGCAGCGGGTTGTCAGATGGGAAGCGCCTCTACCCGATGCATAGTGGATACGCGCTGCTCCGCCGCGTCAGCCGGCCACAACGCGGTCAACTTCCAGAACTACGTCCGGGAACGCCTGCGGCGAGATACTTTCGCCAGGACCAGCATACCGCACCGTGCCGTATGCGCCCGATTCGGGTTCGGTGTAGGCTTCGATACGGCGGTTCTCCCGGGTGACAATCCATACTTCCGGGATGCCGGCGCGGGCGTAGGCCGACAGCTTGGCGCCGCGGTCGTAGTCAAGGGTGCTGTCGGCAACCTCGATCAGTAGCAACACGTCGCCCGGGCCGGGGTGGCCTCCCTGGTAGAAATCATCCCGCCACCGCAGCAGCATCACGTCCGGCTGCGGTTCGCTGCGGTAGTTCAGCCGCGTCGGGCCCTGGACGCGCACAACTGCACGTCCCTGCAATCGAGGCGGTAGCAAATTGGTAAATCGGTCAACACAGGCCGCGTGCCAGTCTCCAATAGGGGGCATGACGATGAGGTCTCCCTCCAGCAGTTCAACCCGGTCGTTCTCGGCCAATATGCCGATTTCGGCCATGGCGTAGTATTCGGCCACGGTGAAGCGGCGGCGGGTCGGCGCGAGTGCGGGGGGAACGGTAGTGGTGGCCATGGTATTTCTCTCAACCCCCTCTCAACCTCATGCTACGCTCTTTGCTGCGCTGCGGTGTAGGTGCGAAGCGCATGCATCCGATCTGTCCAATACACACTTCCAACGTTACCTAGTCTAATGGAGACAGTCCAGCCCCCATCCACGCCCGTTCGCTCAGTTCCCTTGCTGCGGGCGGTCCGTGCGCACGTCGCGTTGGACGCCGACCACGCCGTTGACACGCTCAATCTTGGCCATAAGATCGGCCAGCCGGCCTACGCCGGTTACCTCAACGGTGAACCTGATAGTCGCTGAGCCGCCGTCGGTGTGGACACTAGCGGCGCTGATGTTGAATTTCTCTTCGGTCACTACACTGCTGATGTCGCGCAAGAGCCCCGGCCTGTCCACGCACTCGGCGCGCAAGGCAACCGGGTAAAGAGCCTGTTGCTTGCTCGCGCGGGACCAGGAAACATCCACCTGCGTGCCGGGCGGCCCTTCTTGCCGCACGCGGCGGCAGTCACTGCGGTGCACTGCCACGCTGCCGTCCACAACGTAGCCCTTGATCTTTTCGCTGGCCTGCGGGCCGCAGCACTGCGCCAGAAGCAGCGGCAAGTTGCGCGCGTCATGGCAGATTACCTGATCGCCCCAATTCACCGGCACCAGGCGTTCCTTGTCTTTCACGCTGTGCACGTTGCGACAGTCCCGGCGGTGCACGGTTACGCCGCGCCCGCGCGTGATGTAGCCGACGATGTGATCGCCGGGCAATGGCTTACAGCACGTCGCGAGGCGGGTGAGCATGTTGCCCTCGCCCATTACCTGCACCGTGCCCGTAGTCTTGTCCGTGGGCGGCTCTGTGGGCAGAATCTCCGGTTCGACGGCGGTTGGCGCGGTTTCCTCACCGGAACGGCTCAGATTTGTAACTACTTGTTGCGTAGATATGGCGCCGTAGCCGATGGCGGCAAAGAGGTCTTCCGCCGTATTGATGGTGAATGACTTGCACAGTGTACGCAGACGTGACTCATCCACACTATTCAGATCGCCTTGGCCCAACCGCCTGATCTCTTTATCCAGCATGTCTTTGCCGCGGGCGACGTTCTCGGCTCGTTCCTGTTTCTTGAACCACTGGCGAATGCGCTCACGGGTGTGTCTGCTCTTAACGATGTTGATCCAGTCGCGGCTGGGGCCTTTCGGCGCCTTGCTCGTTTGAATGTCAACCACGTCGCCATTCTGCAGCTCGGTATCAAGCGGCTTGATCTGGCCGTTGATCTTCGCGCCGAGGCAGCGGTGACCGACGTCGGTGTGAATGCGGTACGCAAAGTCAATGGGGGTAGAGCCGGCCGGGAGATCTTTCACGTCACCGCGCGGCGTAAACACGAAGACCTGGTCCTCAAAGATGTCGGCCTTGACGGTCTCGACGAACTCGCGCGCGCTAGAAAGCTCTTCTTGCCAAGTCAGCAACTGGCGCAGCCAAGCAAGGCGCTCCTCCACGTTCCCGCCCCGTTCTCCCTCTTTGTAACGCCAGTGCGCGGCAACGCCAAGCTCGGCTTCTTGGTGCATGTGCTGGGTGCGGAGTTGCACTTCCACCGGCTGCCCGCGCGGGCCGATAACGGCGGTGTGCAACGAGCGGTAGTTGTTCGACTTGGGGACCGAGATATAATCGTCGAACTGGCCGGGTATCGGCTTCCACAGCGTGTGCACCAGGCCGAGCGCGGCGTAGCACTGCTGCACCGTACTGACAATCACGCGCACGCCGATGAGGTCGTAGATCTCTTGAATGCCGACGCCTTTGCGCCGCATCTTGAACCACGTGCTCGTAATGTGCTTCGGCCGGCCGCTCACCTCGCCCTGAATGCCGGCCCGGGCGAGTTCATGCGTCAGGGTCTGCAGCGCTTCTTGCAGGATTTCGTCCTGCGCCAGCGAACTTTCCGCCAAGGTAGCTTCAATTTGCCTGAATACGTCAGGATGGAGCACGGCGAACGCCGCATCTTCCAACTGCCATTTCCAGTGACCCATGCCCAGTTGATTGGCGAGCGGCGCGTAGATATCGAGGGTTTCCTGGGCTTTGCGGCGCTGCCGCTCCGGCTCCACGTAGGCGAGCGTGCGCATGTTATGCAGGCGGTCCGCGAGCTTGACGATCACCACGCGAATGTCTCGCGCCATGGCCAGAAACATCTTGCGCAGATTCTCGGCCTGGGTATCCTCCAGATTGAGGAAGTCGAGCTGGGTAAGCTTGGTGACGCCGTCCACAAGCTGCGCCACGTCATCGCCGAACTGCGCGCGTACGTCGTCGAGGGTTACGTCGGTGTCTTCCACGCAATCATGCAACAAGCCGGCGCAAACGGTGCTGGCATCCATGCGGATTTCGGCCAGCAAGAGCGCGGTGCAGAGAGGGTGCTGCGCAAAGGGTTCGCCGGACTTGCGCACCTGTCCCTCGTGGGCGCGCGCGGCGAAGGCATAGGCCTGGCGAATGCGGTTGAGTTCCTGCGTGCGGGTGTCGGGCTGTTCGCTCACATAGGTAGCTACTGCCGCGAGCAACTCGTCGACCGTGCGCAATTGGGTCTCGTCGGGTGACGTGGCGGAGTGTGCCAGTGCCATGGGATAGCTCTACGTTGTTTCACTCGCCATGCGTATTTCGGTCAGGATCAGCCAACTGCAAGTCCTGCAGGACGAATTCAAGCCGAGAGTATCCGCCCCACGTGTTCTCTTGCAACGAATATACCACATCGAGGGTCTGCCCCTGGCCCAAGCCCCGGGCCCGGTCGGCCATGTGGAAGCCGATGCCGGTCACAGACGCGCCGCCAACTTCAAGTGTCGTGCGCAAGTGGCCGTTGCCGACCGTCTTCATGCCCCCAAGCTTAAGGCCGCGGCTGAGAAAGCGCGGCTCTGGATTGCTCGCGCCGAACGGAGCGAGGACGTTGATCCGGTCAAGCAGGTCGAGGTCCATCTTCTGGGCCGCAACCTGGCAATCGATATCCAGCCCCGGCCGCATAGCAGCCGGTTCGAACCGCTGGCGGGCGTCTGCTTGGAGGGCATCCCGCAAGGCAGCGCGCCGCTCGTTCGCCACGGCAAAACCGGCAGCCTGGGGATGTCCGCCGTGACGCCGCATGAGGTCGCTATGGGCGGCAAGCGCAGCGGTAATGTCATATCCTCTAATGCTGCGGCAAGAACCAACTGCTTCCGTTTCGTCGAGCGCAACGGCGAGTGTCGGTTTGCCGTATTCCTCGGCTAGCTTGCCGGCTACCAAGCCAATGATGCCGGCGGGCCAGTCAACCCCCTCGACCCAGAGCAGCGCTTCGTCTTGCTGGGCCGGCTCCACCTGTTGCCGCGCCTCCGTGAGGACTCGTTTCGTCTCGTCTTGACGCTGTAGATTGAGTTGGTGCAACTGCCAAGCCAGGGCTTTGGCGCGGGGGAGGTCTCTGCATGTCAAGAGATCATAGGCCAGCTTCGGATGTGCCATCCGCCCCGCTGCATTCAAGCGCGGGGCCAGCGCAAAGCCGATACTGCGGCTACTGATCGTGGCCGGATCTACCCCGGCTACCTGCATGAGCGCGCTCAAGCCGGCATGTTCGGTGCGCCGCAGCGCCTCGATGCCCGCCATGACAAGTGCCCGG
>VXOZ01000059.1 GCA_009839775.1 Chloroflexota bacterium
CACTGAGCGCACTGCCAATCTGCTCCAGAGTTTGCTCCTCAGATACCCCGGCATCCACCTGCAAGCCGTTGGGACGCACCTTTATGCCTGTGGCACCTACGTCATGCGCAAGCTGCGCAAACTCCTTCGCGGTTTCGATGTTCTCCCGCACCGTCTCTGCATCAAGCGCGTGGAACTCGCAGGTAGTGCCCAGTCCGATAATCGTGACCGGCGAATCCGCGAAGCGTGCCTTTATTTCCCGGCGTTCTTGCGCTGAGAGGGTGGGTTCGACGCCGTGCGCGTGGGTGGTGCGGAGTTCTACTCCAGAGATCCCAACCGCTTCACAGTTTGTGAGAATTGCGGGAATGTCCCAGTCTGCCGCGATGTTGTAGGTCACGATTCCAAGACGCATGGCGCTGTAGCTCCTCATGGCGTGGGGCAAATACCGTGTGCATTCATGCTAGCATGAATATGTGAGACAGGCACGCACTGAAAGTGACCGACGTGGCTAGACGCAAGCCTGGAGGAGCTTCTGGGACAACTGCACTGCGGTAGTCGGCCACTCCTCAGGCCCCTGTGCTTCGGCATAGTGCTGCGCTTCACTCCGTGAATGGTCTCGATCCGGTCTTTTATAACCCATCTCATGAGTACAATGTCTGTGCAGATCTGCCCTTCGACAGGCTCAGGGCGAACGGAAAAGCGAAAATCTATTCGTGCTGAGTGGGCTTCACGAAGCCCTTGTCGAAGCACGCAACAGTATGTCGGGCCGGTTTATGAGACAGCTTCTAATGTCATGAGCAAAGCACGAGAAGCGCTCAAATCCCAGTTACGTCCAAACTCGAGCGCCGCGCCCTCGTCGCGCTACAATAACAGGTGAGCATGATGTCCACCCGCTGGAACGCCCAGTATTGCGAGGTTTGGCTGTGGAAATTGGGATCAATGCCCTGAAGCTCTACTCCTCACAGGACTACCGCAATGCCGGCATAAGCCACTATATTCGACAACTGACAACACATCTTCTCAATACCGACAGCGAGAATCACTACACCCTCTTTACGAACAACCTCATGCCGGAGTGGCGCGAGCCCACGCGACACACGCCTACCATTGTCACGAGTAGGCTCCCTACAGCGCACCCGGTGCCTCGTATCTTGTGGGAGCAGACAGTCTTGGCATGGCGCGCGGCCCATGATAAACTAGATGTACTGCACTGCCCGCTGAATGTGATTCCAATGGGGGCAGCGTGTCCCACCGTTCTGACGATCCACGACCTTACTTTTCTTCGCTATCCTCGGTTATTCCCTCAACTCAAACGACAGTATCTCCGGCTTTTCACCCGCTTGTCTGCACAGCATGCGAATGCAGTCGTCGCAGTGTCCGCAAGCACCCGTGACGACGTGGTGCAAATGCTAGGGGTCCCGCAAGAGCGGGTGCACGTCGTCCATCATGCCGCTGACGCCGACTTCCGTCCGCGCGCACAAGAGGAATGCAGCACATTTCGTACTTCCAAGGGCTTGCCAAATCGATACGTTCTCTACGTCGGCACGCTAGAACCGCGAAAGAATGTTGACGTGCTCATCCGAGCGTTTGGGAAAGTCGTGCGTGAAGAAAAGCTGCCCCATAGCCTGGTATTGGTTGGCGCCAAAGGTTGGATGACGCAAGCGATTCAGCAGGCAATTGCGGAAGCCAATGTTGGCGAGCGCCTGCTCATGCCGGGGTACGTGGCGCGTGCAGAGTTGCCGCTATGGTATAGTAGCGCTGACGTGTTTGTCTATCCTTCAACCTATGAGGGATTTGGCTATCCGGTACTTGAAGCCATGGCCTCGGGCACGCCGGTGATCACCTCGAATACATCCTCCATGCCGGAAATCGCAAGTGATGCCGGCGTGCTGGTGTCGCCGCGTGAGGAGAGCACTCTGGCTGCCGCCATGGCCAGCATTCTGACGGACACTGCACTCGCGGACAGCCTGCGCGCGCGCGGCCTTGAGCAGGCGAGCCGATTCTCTTGGGATAAATCGGTGCGCACGTGCATGAACTTGTATCAGTCACTCGGCACTCAAGCGCCTACTCAGAGTTAACTATGGTTGCCTCAATGGTTTCGCCGCCAAAAGTCAAGCGCAGAAAGCAGCTTGCGGGCAAGCTGCTCTTCGGCGTACTTGACCTGGCACTCGCCGCTCTTGCTTTCTACCTCTCCTGGTGGCTACGCTACGAGCTGGAGATTGGGCCGCTTCTGACAGAGTTTCAGTACTTGCCGTTTGGCTTCTATCTGGGCGTCTTCACTAGCTACCTTGTCTTGATTCTTGTCGCTTTCCAGATTACGCGCGTCTACCGTTTGCGGCGGTCTACGGGCCTGCTCGACGAACTGGGCCGTATTTTCTTAGGATCAGCACTTGCCGTATTCGTACTCATTGTCATCTTTTCCATGTATCAGCCTGCGGTTTACTCGCGCCTCGTATTCACTTACATTGGCTTGAGCACACCACTGATCATCGGCGCGAGCCGCGTGCTGTTCCGCATTGGAGTCGACATGCTGCGGCGCCGCGGCCGTCTGCTCGAACAATTGGTCGTGGTCGGCGGCGGCATGCATGGCAAGATGATCATGCAGCAGGTGGTAACGCAGCCGAACCTCGGGTACCGACTCGTTGGGTTCTTGGACGACGGGCATTTCGCGCGCGGCGCGCACTTCGGTCGCATCAGGGTATTGGGTGCGGTTGATCGACTTGCCGACGTGGTACAAGCCTACGGGGTGGAGCGTGTGATCATCGCGCTGCCCGCGACTGAGCACCGGCGTATTGCCGACGTAATGGATCAATGCAAAGCACAAGGAGTTGGCTTTCACCTCATCCCGGACCTCTTCGAAATTCAACTCAACACGGTAGACATTGACTCTATCGGAGGCATCCCCATCATTGGCCTGAAAGACGGTGGGATCGTTGGCTGGGACTTCTTCCTGAAGCGTCTCCTCGACACGATCATGTCTTCAGCCGTGCTCATCTTGGGCAGTCCCGTATTCTTGATCATTGCGCTTGCCATCAAATTGGAATCGTCCGGCCCGGTGCTGTACACCGCGGAACGAGTCGGCCAGAACGGCAAGCCGTTCAGAATGTACAAGTTCCGCTCCATGCGCGAGGACGCCGACGAACTACGCTCTGCGCTCGCCGACCATAACCAAGCCGACGGACCGCTCTTCAAAATGGCAAACGACCCCCGGCGCACGAGAGTCGGCGCTTGGCTGCGCAGGCTTTCGCTCGATGAACTGCCGCAGTTTTGGAACATACTGCGCGGTGATATGAGCCTCGTCGGCCCGCGGGCGCCGCTCGCCGAAGAAGTGGCCCAGTATGAGGAATGGCAGAAGAAGCGGCTCAGTGTAAAGCCCGGTTTGACCGGACTGTGGCAAGTGAATGGGCGGAGCAACGTCCCCTTCGAAGAGATGGTGATGATGGATATTTATTATATTGATAATTGGTCGCTTGGCCTTGACATCAATCTCATAATCCGCACGATTCCGGCAGTCTTACGCCGCGACGGCGCCTACTAAGTGGTTCTCCTAGAGAAACGTATCGATGTTAGCATGCCGTAAGATCATGCCGTGCCAACGTTGTCAGTGAATCCAGATTCCGTACAATTCAGGGGACGGCGTGACTTTCTCAGCGCAGAGATACGGATAGGTTGATAGATTCTCGCCCGTAGCAGCCCTAGACGGTGCTGCGTCACATCACACAAAGCAAAGCTCGCTTACTCCTGCATACAATAAAGAGTGCCGCCTACCACGATGCGCATCGCCATAGCCCACGATTACCTCAACCAGATGGGGGGCGCGGAGAACGTTCTGCTCACGCTCCACGAGATCTTCCCAGAGGCGCCCATTTACACGTCCTTCTACCGACCGGACGCCATGTCCGCAGCGTTTCACCCGCTCGACATACGCACTACCTTTCTGCAGAAGCTTGGACCGCTCACCCGTTATCCGCGGCATCAGATGCTGCTGCCGCTCTATCCTATCGCCTTCGAGCACCTTGACCTTCGCGAATATGACGTAGTCCTTAGCAACAGCAGCGCATGGTGCAAGGGCGTCATTACCCGTGAAGACGCCCGGCACATTTGCTATTGCCTCTCTCCCATGCGCTTTGCCTGGAACACACGGGAATACCTTGCGGGGGAACAAATAGGCTGGCTGCCACGAAAGGTGCTGCCTGCAGTACTCACAAGAATTCGCGCCTGGGATGTCGCCACGAACGTGCGTGTGGACGACTTCGTTGCGATTTCCCGGGCTATAGCTGCACGGATCAAGGCATACTACAACCGCGAAGCGTCCATCCTCTTCCCACCGGTCGACACGTCTCTTTTTACCCCATCCGACCACGTTGATGACTACTTCCTGATTGTCTCCCGCTTGGTGCCTTACAAGCGGGTGGACTTAGCGATCCAAGCCTTCAACCGTTTAGGCTTGCCATTGCGGATTATCGGCGATGGACGAGACCGCGCTCGTTTGGAGGCGATGGCAGAGCCAAACGTGCAGTTTCTGGGTTACGTAGACGATGAGACACGGCGGCGTCACCTGTCGCAATGCAGAGCGCTGGTCTTTCCCGGGGAAGAGGATTTCGGACTGGTCCCGGTAGAAACGCAAGCCTCCGGACGTCCGGTCATCGCCTATGCTGCCGGCGGAGCGCTGGACACTGTGGTTGAGGGTGAAACGGGGCACTTCTTCTCTGAACAACGGGTGGAGGCTCTTTGCGAAGCAATTGAACGCTTTGCCACAATGGCATTCTGCACTGAGCGCATCACGGAACATGCCGCGGCCTTCGACACCAACGTATTCAAGAAGAAAATGACAACCCTCATTGACACTGCCGCGTCGCGGCCGCGCTTTCCCAAAGGCCCATGTTCGCCGCCCTCACTGGCGTAGGCAAGGAATCTGCTAAAATGAGGTGGTATTCACGCGCCAACCGAGTTGTTCATGAGCATTCAATCGTATCTCAGAATTCTGGGAGCCAGAAGGAAGCTGATCCTGAGCGTCACCATCGTGGCGTTCATTGGAAGTGTGGTTTTGGCACTCATCTGGCCGAATGCCTATGAGTCATCCGTGCGCGTCCATGTTCAGGCCGTACCTCCTACTGCGACACCTGAGAGCGGGGAGGTCCATTACTCGGAGGAATACTACCGTCAGGTTCTCGCCCAGTACAACATTGAGGACTTCTCCGAAATCGTCCAAGGGCAGGCGTTCGCCGCGAGCGTTTCCGATATTGTTGCCGAGCGTTATGGATTGCAGTTCACGCCAAAACAGATTGAAGATTCACTGCGCAGCACCCACAGTCATCGAATCTTGGAACTCACCTTTGTCAGTGATGAACCGCTAGTCGCGCAGGCCTTGGCAGACGCTGCGCAGACACTACTCGAGACGAGAGCCGGGGACTATTCTCTCACTGTGCGTGAGGGACTTGTAAGCCTCACGATCCTTGACCCGGCGACCGACCCGGAAGCCACCTCGCTGGTCCGTCTGGGCCTCGATATCTTTGCTCGCACACTGGTGGCCTTTCTCCTCATCACGGGGCTTGCGTTTGTCCTGGAGGTGTTATCGGGTATCTGTCGCTCGCGAGAAGATGTTGAGGAAGCGCTTCGCATTCCGGTACTGATGACTATTCCCCCCATTCCGCAACAAGACTTGGCGACTGCGCAGGGACCCCTTGAGGATTCGACCGAAAGCTAGGATGCTGAATGCTTGAGCTTGCATCTCTACGGTTGCAGGACTACACAGGCGTCATTCGACGGCGGTATTGGATTGTGCTCGT
Source organism: Chloroflexota bacterium (assembly GCA_009839775.1). Taxonomy (GTDB): domain Bacteria; phylum Chloroflexota; class UBA11872; order VXOZ01; family VXOZ01; genus VXOZ01. The sequence goes on from VXOZ01000059.1 coordinate 5,769, forward strand.
TCTTGCTCTCGTTGCCGCGCTCACCGCCTATTTCTACAGCAGTCGGCAGCAACCCGTATACCAAGCGGGAGCGAGTGTTCTCGTTACACCGAACGTCATCGACTACTGGACGATGGGGGCTGTAGAGCGGCTGCTCAATACCTATGTAGGGCACTTGCGCACCGGGGAGGTGGCGCAACGCGTGGTAGACCGCATGGAACTTGATGTATCGCCTGATACCGTACTCGGCGGCTTGCGGACGGCTATCGTCTCGAACAGCTATATAGTCGTGATCCAGGTGGAGAGTACCTCTCCACAACAAGCGGTTCATGCCGCCAATGGGTTTGCCTACGAGCTAGTGCGGCTAACACAATCGGAGCAGAGCAGCGGCCCGGACGGCGACATCTTCGTGCAGGCTCGGGTATTTGATGAAGCGAGTAACGCTGTGCAGATAGGCCCTCGCGTGAGATTCAATGTGGCAGTTGCTCTTGTGCTTGGCGTAATTGCCGGCATTGTCTTGGCGCTAGTAAGCGAGTTTCTCGATGCGCGCGTCCGTCTCCGGCGAGAGGCTGAGCAAATTCTCGGCGTGCCTATCGTTGCCTGCATCCCTCCGGTTCCCAAGTAAATTTGGATACACGTGTACCAACTACGTAGACACTGCATTGCGCTTGACGATATAAGGCAAGGATGATCATGACGGAACTCTCCTCATCACTTCAGTTAGCGCTCGAAGCGAATAGCCCGGCATTCGAGGCCTTCCGCTCCCTCCGTACCACCATTCGCTTTCAGGCAGAGGAACACGCGCAGAAAGCGCTGGTAGTCACAAGTGCGGGCCCGCAGGAAGGCAAGACCCTCGTCTCGACGTGTCTTGCGTCCTCTTTGGCGCAATTGGGTCTCCGCGTTACGCTTGTCGATGCGAACTTGCGCACGCCCAGCCTGCACACCATGCTGGGTGTCTCACAGGAACCTGGGCTTGCCGACTACTTGGGTGGCGCAGACGGCCCAGCGTTTCACGAGAACTGCGGCACAGCAGGGCTGAATCTGCTTACTGCCGGCGCCGTACCGGAAAATGCTCCTGACCTGCTCGCCTCCCTGCGCATGGCCGACTTAATCGCGGATCTTGCCGCTGCGAGCGACCACGTCATCCTCGATACTCCGCCGCTCCTCACGACCGCGGACGCTGCGGCATTGGCGCGGTACGTTGACGGCGTGCTCCTCGTGGTGCGTGCCAATCAAGCGCGGCGCGACCAAATCCAACGTGCCAAGGCGATGCTGGCGCAGATCGATGCGCACGTACTTGGCGTAGTGTTCAACGATGATCCCAATGCCAAGAAATCGCTTGTTGGATAACTGGCGGCGCTGCGGTGTTAGCCTCTTTGTTGCTCTCTGGCTTTTCTTCTTCGGTGTTTCACCCGCCTTTGCGGCGGCAAGGGGCAACGTGCTCTCCCAAACCGATCCGCCAAGCCAGGGCTTCTATAGCGAGGCAGCCGGATACGGCGAGGGTTTCGGGTACGTCATCCCTGATGTTCCCGATGGCCCCCAGTTCTACGTCATGTTTCGGGCGCTTGGCGGCGGCCCCGTATTAGGCTATCCGTTGGCTTCTCCCTTCACAGACGCTACCACCGGAGACATGTACCTGATCCTGCAATATGCAGTCTTGGTTTGGCACAAGTCTTCCGGCCAGATTTCACTTGCCAATACCTTTGAGCTTCTTGACAATGCGGGACTAGAGCAGTGGCTTCTTGACCGCGGCATTCCGCAGCCGATTACGGACGACGGTGGGTCAACGTTTGCGGAGTCTCGTACTATTCGTCTCTCCTGGCTTACTGATCCAGAGATTGCTGCTCGCTTCCTGCAAAATCCCCTGGTCCCCGGCAATCTGGAGATTTCTATCTTGCTTTACGGACTCCCTATGTCCCATCCGCAGAAACTAGGCCCCTTTGTGGTCCAACGATTCCAACGGGCCGCATTCCAACGCTGGGTCGAGGACATTCCAGGTCAACCTAAACCCGGCACGGTGACACAGGTCTTTGCCGGAATACTCTACAAAGAAGCCAATCTCATTCCAATGGATGCATACCGGCCGGTTCCTAATCCATTTGATAAACCCAGTGACGCCTTGCTTGCCCAAGTGCAGTCCTTACTTGCCGAACAAGAAGTAACGGCTCACCTCGTTCACCACCTCGACCATGCCATAATCGGATACGCGCCGGATCTTCTCGACACTGCGGCGTTGCGTATCGGCAATTGGGTGCTGATCTACTTACATCCGGCGTTGAAGGATGCGCGTTACGAGGCAGTCGCGGCCGTATTGGCTCACTTGGCTACGTATCTGGAAGCACATGCACTCTCACCGGTACCCTTGGAACAAACCCGTGAGACCTGCAAGCAACTGGTTGCCGACGGGCTGCGCATTGAAGCGGCACTGTGGCAGGCGCTATGGGGTCCCGAAGGCACGTACAACGCCAAATCCTACGAGGAGATTCTGAACGGATATGTCGTGGAGTCTCAGCTTTCGCCAAGCTGGGCGGACTTCATCGCTGAGATTCATTGCACCTAGAAGATTCAGAACATGTGGCGTACAGTCGGTCATGAACGGGTGCAGCGTTTCCTGCAACGCGCAATTGCCCAAGACGCTCTGGGACATGCTATCCTTTTTGCCGGCCCGGCAGCGGTGGGCAAGCGGACTCTGGCGCTCGACCTGACCGCCGCGCTGCTGTGCGAAGTTCAGCCTAACGATCCGTGTTGGGAGTGCATACAGTGCAAGGGAGTGGCGCGTCTCCAACATCCCGATCTTCACCTGGTGGAGTTGGAAGAAGGACGCAGGTCCATTCGCATGGAGCAAGTTGCCGCGCTGCAACAGGCGGTCGCCTTGCGCCCCTACCAAGCTGCGCAGCGCGTCTCGGTCATCCTTGATGCACACCTGCTCCAACCTGAAGCGAGCCAGCGGCTTCTCAAGACGTTGGAGGAGCCACCCGCGCACAACACGCTGATCCTCACGGCTTCTTCCACACACCTCATGCCGCAGACTCTGCTTTCGCGCTGCCAAGTGTGGCGTCTCACCGGACTGCCGAGACGCCTGGTCCAATCTGAGTTAGAACGGCGAGGCGTATCGCAGCCAGACGCGGCGTTTCTCGCGGCAGCAAGCTTGGGACGCATGGGGTGGGCGATAGAGGCAAGCATGGACCCGGAACTGCGCGAGCAAGAGGAATCACTCGTATGCTTACTCATTCAGACTCTTCGCGCCGACCGCGCTTCTCGCATGGAGCTTATAGACCCTCTCTTGGACGATGTGTCAGACATAGACCGCTTGTTCGATCTTTGGAGTGAATGGTGGCGCTCTTTCCTCTTGGTACAAGCGGGTATGCCTGATCACGACAGTGATAACCGTCCTGCCATGGGCCATGATGTCGAACTCAGTATTTCTCCCCAGGAAGCCGTAAGCGTGATCAAGCGCATCGACGAAGCGCGCGAGTGGGTGCGCGCAAACGTCAACGTCCGTCTTGCTTTAGAAACGCTTGCGCTGCACCTGCCCGAAGCATCCTAGGCGCCTCACCGAATCCTGCCGTGAGTGGTATACTTGGAACTTGATTGTAAATGGTTCTCTTTAGGCGCATTTAGCCTTTGCTGCGTTGTAATTGCGTTGACAATCAAGAATGCTCAGGCGAATTGCGCTATACGTCCGTATGTGAGCACGGACGCGGCAAACTGAAATCTTCTGGCGATAGCAGACTGCCTGTAACACGAGACGAAAAGCGAAAGCGCAAGACCTGACTGTGGAGGTATGTGAATTCAATGCCGTTGTACGAATATGCGTGTGATGCCTGTACCTATCGTTTTGAGCGGCAACAGCGGTTCAGCGATCCTCCGGTGACGAACTGCCCTGAGTGCAATGGGGCAGTGCGTAAAGTGTTCCATCCCGCGAGCGTGATCTTCAAAGGGAGCGGATGGTACATAACCGATAACCGTACGGATAATGGCAAGAGCGAGAATAACGGCAGCCCAAAGCCCAAAGAGGCTCCGGCAAAGGACAAAGCCGAGTCCAAGGCGGCAGGCACGGCCAACTCAGACTCTGGCGGAGAATCGAAGTCCTCGTCGGCTAAAGACGACTGACCTTTTCGTGTCCCTAACAGGCACAGTGTCCGTGCTTCACTCTTGACCAAGGCTTTCTTTAAAGAGAGACAGAATGGCAAACATGCCACTATGTCTCTTTTTTTGTGTTGCTTGCTACACCGCTGAAACGTGCACTTAGTGGCAGTCAAGCACCGTCTTCGCAGCACCAAGCGGTTCCAAAGGGACTTAGGCCATCTTCACAATGGGTTGTCCTTTGAGCCAGTAGGCAAATCCGGCGGAGACCAAGAACGCCACACCAAAGATCCCAAAGATCACCTGTTCGCTGCCGATGAGCGCGATGATGGCCGCTCCCGCCAGGATGGCGATGCCCACGCCCAGGTCGCGCCACACGAAGAGCGACGCGATTGCCAGGTGGCGGTTGCTGAAAGTGGTTAGGTCGCCAATCATGGCATTGGTCGCCACCGGCACGGTGCTGTTGAGCAATCCCATTGCCAGCGCCGCAATGCTCATGGTAACCGTCCCGCCAAAGAATGTCGGCAGGAGCAGCCCCAAACCGGCCACGATGAATGAGAGTATAAGAACCTGCTCACGGCCAAGCCAATCCGCGATGAAGCCGCCCGCGTAGCTGCCAAAGATGCGCACGATCCAATACCTGTCTCTTAGACAGCTCAGCGCGCCCGCGAGGCGGAGAGGAAGCGGGGAGGGGGGGGGGGGGGGGAAAAAAA
>VXOZ01000285.1 GCA_009839775.1 Chloroflexota bacterium
GTAACGTAAAACTTCAATCCTACACCCAAAGTTCGCCCCACCCCCACACCTAAGCCAGTGCCCACACCTTCGCCAAGACCGTCGTAGCCTATGTCAGAGTCATTGGACGCTGATATCGGTATAGTGCTGCTGGCCGCGGGTGAGTCGCAGCGCATGGCGAGTGCGTCAAAAACGACTTCGCCGAAAGCGCTGTTGCCGTGGTTCGGCCGTCCCCTGATCCAGTACCAGCTTGAACAGCTTGCGGCGGTCGTCCCCGCGCACATTGCGCTTGTCACCGGCTTTCATGCCGAGCGCTTAGCGCCGTATGCCAATACTGTGGCCGGGGTCCACACTGTGCAGAATCCGGACCCCGCGCGCGGAAGATCGTCCTCCATCGTACACGGTGTGCAGTCTCTTCCCGACACGCTATCTGCTTTCGCCATAGTCAATGTGGACCAGCCCTGTGCCGCCTCGATTCTCACAAAACTCATCGCCGCAAGCGCCACGGCAGGCAAGCTGATTACGCTTCCCCGCTACCGGGGAAAACGGGGGCATCCTCCACTTTTCGCAAACGCCCTGCGGAGTGCATTGCTGCACGTGCGCGAGGAGACCCAGGGCCTGAAAGCGGTCACCCGCTCCCACCGCGCAGACACGGCGTACGTGGACATAGACGACCCCAGCGTCGTGTGGAACCTCAATACGCCTGCCGACTATGAGCGGGCACAGCAACAGCATGTCCTGCTTGCTACTACTAACGCAGCTAAGACCGAGCATCTGGCCTGGCTGCTCGAGGACATGCCGCTGCGGCGCGTCACGCTGGCAGAGGCGAACCTCAGCCACGTTTCCCCGCCGTCCGAGACTCAGGCAACACTGCAAGCCATAGCCGAGAGCAAAGCGATCGCGTGGTCGCGAGTCTTTGGCGGACTGGCCATCGCCTCAGACGGCGGCATTGCTATCCCGGCGTTGGGCGACGCTTGGGAAGAGCGGTTGACCGCCCGCTTTGCGGGCAGCCACGCCACAGACCAGCAGCGTGTGGAAGCGCTGCTGGCGCTGCTGCGGCCTTTCAAGGGCGATGAGCGGCGCGCGTACTTTCGCGAATGTGTGGCCCTCGCCAACAACGGAACGCTCATACAGTCTTGGAGCGCCGAGAGTCCGCCGGGCATGATCGCCGAATCGTACCGTCCCGAGCAGCTTGTGCCAGGATTCTGGCTGCTCACGCTATGGTGTGACTCCCAAACCGGCAGACGCTTTGGTGCGCCCGCGCCTGACGACCCCGCGTATGCAGACGGCGCCTGGGGTCGCATCAAGCCCAAGGTCCAGCAGTTCATCAAGCGCTATGCCAAGCGCACCCTTAACCCGGCAACCCGACCGTAGCGCCGGACCACGAATCCCCATCACCAGCGATCACCACCAACCCATCGCGCTCAAGGTCCTGCACCAATTCCCACATCCATGCTACGGGCACGTCTTCATCAGCTTGCGTTCTAACATAGGAGACGAGTGCTTCAAAGGAGAGAGCGCCACTCTGCGGAGAGTCACGCAGCGCAGCGATGATGCGTCCCCGATAGTACCGTCGCGAGCCGCTGAATTTGCCCTGGCCCTTTGGACGCAGCGCAGGCAAGTCAGTGACCTGTTCTGCTCGCCGCGCCTGACACCAGGTAAAGAGCGGACAGCGCGGGCAATCCGGCTGGCGCGCGGTGCATACGGTTGAACCAAGATCCATGAGCGCCTGATTCCAGCGCGCCGAGCGACCGTCCGGCACGAGGCCATCGGCCAACGCCTGCACCTGCCGTTCCGTCGGGCCTTTTTCCTCAAACAGCGCTTGGAGTTCATCGCGGAACACGCGACCGAGCACGCGCCGCACGTTGGTGTCCACCACCGCGACCGGCGCGTTGTCCACAAAGCTCAACAGCGCCCGTGCCGTATATGCGCCAATTCCGGGAAGCCGTAGCAACTCCCGCAAGTGCAGCGGAAACGTGCCGCCATGCTCTCGCACGACAGCTTGGACGGCGCGGTGCAGATGAACGGCGCGGCGGTTATAGCCAAGCCCGGCCCAGAGGCGGATAACGTCCGCCAAAGGCGCCGCGGCGAGCCTGCGGATGGTGGGATATTCCGCGAGGAAGGCATGATACTTTGGAATGACGCGCTCGACCTGGGTCTGCTGCAACATCATCTCTGAGAGGAAGATGCGGTAGGGACTCTTCGAATTGCGCCACGGCAGCGCACGACGATGCGCACGGTACCAGCCGAGTAACGCACGCTGCACTGCCTGCAGAGTCTCAACCCGTGCCACGCGCATGGCACCGTCGGGTGAGAGCAACCACGTGTCGTTGCCTGGTTGTTCGTATTGACGTTGAGTTTGCATGCGCCAAGTGAATTATTCTTCAATGAGGGCCGCTTCTACACGCCCAGTGTAGAACACCCTCTCAGAACCCAAAATTTAGCGTTGTCGGAAGCGGCGGTTCAGGACGAGTATGCCACAGGCGCTCTATGAGGAAGTGGAATGCAAGACCGCACTCACACGGGTGCGGGACATGGCGTTTGGCTGGAGCCTCAATCCCTACCGGGGGTGTACCCACGGCTGCCACTACTGTTTCGCCCGCAGCACGCACTTCTATTATGATCTCGATGCCGATGACGAGTTTTCCTCTATCATCTTCGTCAAAAAGAACATAGCCGAGGTGCTGCGTTTGGAACTCTCATCGCCAAGGTGGCGGCGTCACCGCGTCGTTATGGGCACGGCCACGGACCCCTACCAGCCGATTGAAGGCAAGTACCGTCTGAGCCGCGCCGTCCTCGAGGCCTTCCTCGCCTTCCGTACGCCGGTGTCCATCATCACCAAGTCGTCCCTTGTCGTGCGCGACGCGGACATTCTCGCCGAACTGGCGCAGCGTCTCGGGTGTACCGTGAACTTCAGCATCACCACTCTCGATCGCACACTGTGGCGGCAACTTGAACCAGGCACGGCCCCGCCGCTCCAGCGGCTGCGTTCAATGCAGCGGCTCGTCGCTGTCGGTGTGCATGCTGGCGTACTCCTCGCTCCCATCATACCGGGCATAACCGCGACAAAGGAGAACCTGGAAACGGTGGCGCGCGCCGCGGCCGAGCACGACGCCTGCTTCCTGGGCACGAACGTGCTCAACTTAGGTATCGGCGTCAAAGAGCATTTCTTGAAATTCCTCCAGAGTGAGTATCCCTGGCTCCTGGGCACCTATCGGCGGCTCTACCCGGGCCGCTACGCGCCCAAGAGCTATGCCGAACCAATTCATGATTATGTAAATCTCTTACAGCAGCGCTACACCCTCAACAAGCGAGAACTCACACACTCTCCTGTGCCTGAACCGCAGCAGCTACCCTTAAGCAACTTCTAGAAGCTCGCGCATTGCCTAAGCAAGAATGGATCAGAGTCTCATTTTAGCTGAAATTAGCAATTAGTTAATAAAACATACATTTCTATGCCAAAATAGCCAATTTATTGTTTACAAGCGAAAAATACTGTTCTATAATATAAACAGTGTGTTTGTAGGTAGTTGAAGTCAGAGGAGCCAACATGGGTAGACAGAGCGATCTCGACAACCACGCCGACCAGCTAAATCCAAACAACGACGCCTTTTGGGAGTCGCGTGGTTGGGATGAACGACCGGACGACTGGGAAGACCGCGTTGACAGCGACGACACACTTCCCGATGAGGATGACGAAGACTAAGAGGAAAGCTCTCAGGCTCAGCAACTGGGCACGTATCTCAGTTGTGCCGACCCTTCAAAGCTGGTATAATACTTTCACTTAAGCTCCTTGCGTCTTCGTAGAATTTCACCTGATTATGCTATGCATCCTCTACATGAAAGAAGCAACCAGCCTTGAAGGGTCGAGACCTCCTCACGCTCGCTGATCTCTCCGCATCCGAAATCCACCGGATACTCGCTACCGCTAAGACTCTGAAATCTGCCAAGAATACGCAGTCGAACTCAGCGCCTGCAGCCGAGTATCGTCCGCTTACTGGGCAGACGTTGGCCATGATCTTCGAAAAACCCTCCCTGCGCACCCGCGCCACCTTTGCCATCGGCATGCAGCAGTTAGGCGGACAGGTCGTCGATCTGGCCGCCGAGCACCTGCAAATGGGTGTCCGCGAAACAGTTCCGGACGTGGCGCGCAATCTGGAACGCTGGGTAGATGTCATCATGGCGCGGGTGTTCGAACATGCGACGCTGGAGACCCTGGCGGAGCATGCGAGCATTCCCATCATCAACGGTCTTTCCGATTACACGCATCCTTGCCAGATACTGGCCGATCTCCTCACCATGCAGGAGCATAAAGGGGATCTCTCCGCACGCAAGATCGCCTACGTCGGCGACGGCTACAATGTTGCCAACTCCCTCCTCTTCGGCGCCGGAAAGCTGGGCTACCATCTGGCGGTGGGCTGCCCGGCAGGCTATCTGCCACCGGACGACATCGTCGCGAGAGCGTACGGTTTGGCCAAAGAATCAGGCGCGACTCTCGAACTCTGCACTGATCCGATAGCTACGGTCCAAGACGCTGACGTTATCTACACAGACTCCTGGGTGAGTATGGGATTGGAAGCGGAAGCAGCCGAACGCGAACGTGCCTTCCCGCCCTACCAAGTGAATTCAGATCTGCTGCGCCACGCGCAGCTGGACGCAATTGTCATGCACTGTCTTCCCGCGCACCGTGGCATGGAAATCACAGACGAGGTAATGGACGGCCCGCAATCGGTTGTGTTCGATCAGGCTGAGAACCGGCTCCACGCGCAAAAGGCGGTGCTGCTGGAACTCTTGGTAGGCGGCATGCCGGCATCCCACTAGCCGCTGATGCCGGGCACTGTCACTGCCCGCCCTTACGCCAAATCGGCACGAGCATCACGCAAGAAACACACGCTGTCGTAGAGGTGACGCGTGATAGAAGACCTCCTTTGGCTCCAATCCCGCTTGGACTATAGTGCGGCGTTTGACATCCTGCTCGTCGCCGTCATCATTCATATCATCTTCACCATCGTACGCGGGACCCTCGCGGACCAGTTGGTGCGCGGGATTGTCGTGTTGCTCGTACTTGCCTTCATCCTCGGCAACATGCTGCAACTGCTGGTATTCGACTGGCTCTTGCGGAGCGTATTGTCCGCGCTCGTAATCGCAATCCCCATTATCTTTCAGCCGGAGTTGCGCCGCTTCTTGGAACGAGTGGGCCGGCAAGGCACGCATCCTCTCGCCCGTTATATTCCCGTTAGCGAAAGTGTCGCCAGTGCATTGGACGTTGTCGCTCACGTAGCCGACCGCATCGCAGAGAATAACTGGGGCGGATTGCTTGTCATCGAACGTGAGACCGGGCTAGAAGATCTGGTTGAGACGGGCCACCGCATTGACGGTCAAGTGAGCGCAGACTTGCTGCTGACGATTTTCAATCCCAGTTCACCGTTGCACGACAAGGCGGTCATCATTCGCGGCGACCGCATTGTCGCCGCTTCCTGCATGTTGCCGCTCTCGGAAAACGTGCCGCAGGGCGCGGGCCTGGGCACGCGCCACGCGGCAGCCATTGGCGTGAGTGAAGTGACCGATGCCATCGCAATCGCCGTCTCGGAGGAAAGCGGCATTGTTTCAGCGGCGCGCGGCGGGACGCTCCTGCGGCACCTAGACGAAGACAAGCTGCGTACATACCTCCACAGTCTATTTCGTGAAGAGCAAGGGTCAACCGGGATCTCGTGGTTGCCGTTCCGCTCTCTTTCGCGTAGTCGCCGTGAGCGCAAAGTTCTAAAGTAACCGGATCGAATGAACAGAATTCGCTCTTTCTTGCCCATCCTTGGGCGGTTCATCACCCACACACTGGGCGTACGCTTTCTCCTGGCTTTGGCAATATCGATTACGTTGTGGATATTGTTCACGGGGGAACAGAATCCCGTCCGGGAAGATTTCTTCGATGCCGAGATTCCGGTAGAAACGAGCCGGTTGGGCGATGGCTTGGTCGTGAGTCGCATCGCGCCCCACACGGTGCGCTTGCAGATCGCGGCGCCACGAGACATCTGGGAGTCGCTGACTACGGACAACTTCCGCACTGTGGTAGACCTCTATGCCGTCGGGGTCGGCCTCCACGAGCTTCCCCTCGCAATTGAGAGGTCGGACTCCCGCATTCGCATCATTGCCGCGGAGCCGAATACGGTGACCGTAGCACTGGAGGAGCGCATGGAAAAAGAGGTGCCGGTGCGCGTAGACTTGGCCGGCGGCCCGCCGCTAGGCTACCAGTTTCAAACGCCTGAGCTGTTGCCGGACGTCGTAACGGTGATTGGGCCGGCCTCCAAAGTGGAATTAGTCGACGCAGCCTTGGTAGACGTAGAAATCGGTAACGCGCAGAGTACCGTGAACGTGACCCAAAGAGCGACACCCCGCGACGCCCAAGGCGAGGATGTGAGCGGCGTTCAACTTGATCCACCCGTGGTCCAGGTCACCGTGCCGATAGAGCAGGTTAGGACGGACAAGGTCGTCCCCGTCCGTGTGCGTGTCGAGGGTCAGCCTGCGTCGGGCTATTGGGTCGTCAGTTACAGCGCCCAACCCACTTCGGTGACACTTGTCGGCAGTCCTCAAGAACTCGCTACCATAAGGTCCGTATATACGGAGACCATAAGCATTGATGGGGCCACCCGGTCATTTGCAACCACGATTGACTTGGTGAGACCACCCGGTATCGGCATCACCGGCTCGAACGAGGTCGTAGCCTTTGTCGAAGTGCTTCCTATACTCACAAGTGTCGAAGCTGAAGTCGCAGTGACGCATGTCAACCTGCAACCAGGCATGGAAGTCACTGTGGATCCTTCCATGGTTACGGTAACACTTAGCGGCCCGGCGCCGGTATTGCGCACACTTCAGGCTAGTAGCGTGATCATATCCTTGGATTTGAGCGGACTGGGTACCGGCACCTACGCGCCTATCCCCGACGTCAGCGCGCCTCCCCAGGTAAGAGTGGATGGCATCGACCCGCCACGGGTGCGAGTGACCGTGACCGCCCCACCGACGCCCGTGCCCACACCCACGCCCGAACCTACAGCCACGCCAGCCCCGACGGAAGAGCCACAACCGGCTACGCCTACACCTTCCTCCGAAGCGTCCGTCCCCTTACGCCGATAACGCAGACAACTGGCACGCAGAGTGGCAGTCACATGCCCTTGGGACGCGGCATTCCGCTACTTTCACGACTCTTGACAGTGCTTTCATCAGTTACGTGCCGCTACGCCCGCAGGTAATCTGAGGATACCGCGGATCACGTGAGAACATCGCAGAATGCTATACTAAACGGGCGCTAGGCGAGAGGCGAAGTTTCGTTCCTATTGAGCCGTATCCCACTCCGTCTATCTTAAAGTACGCCCCCATCCGCAGCGGCACTGCAAAGAGAAGTAAACCAACATCGTGGTCAAGTGGTCGTACACGCCTCGGGTACAGATTGTCGGGCGCGCGGCACGAAATCCTGAAGCGATTACGGCCGGCATGGCGCGTATTAGCCGCGATCCGACGCCCGTGCCACAACTCATCAAGGAAGCGCGCGATAACACGGCCCTGGCGCGCCAGCGCAACCAGCGAGTCGTGTACGAATACGGCCACAATAGCGTCGCGGAACACGGCTGTTTCAGCGCCGCTATCTGGGACATCCCCCGCCTCCTTTCGCTGGAGATCGTGCGGCATCGGCTGGCTGCCTATACGCAGCACAGCGGGCGGTACATTCCTTTCGAGGAAGTACAGCGCCAGTTCTACTTGCCGAAGGAGTACCGCCGCGGCAAAGCGCGGCGTCTCTTCGAGGAAGCCGTAAGCCGGAGTTACGCGGCGTACCGCGAAATCTACGCGGGCTGCACCGCCTATCTGCTGGAGAAGTACCCGCGCATGCGCGCCGCTTCCGCCGAACGCCGCGCCACGGAGGATGCGCGGTATGTTTTGCCGTTGGCGCAGACGACACAGGTGGGAGTGACGACGAACGCCCGCGAATTCGCCCTCATGATGACGCGCCTGCTCTCCTCGCCGCTCCCCGAATTCCGCGCAACCGGTGAGAAGCTCTTCGCGCAACTGCACCCCATCGCGCCTTCGCTCTTTCCTAAAAAGTACATTCACGCACTGCCCTATCCGCAGAGCGGTCTGAATGCGATCCAAGAGGTAGCCGCAACGCTCGGAATTGTCTCAGATCACGAAGAAAGCGGTACACCGCGCACCAATTCTCAGTCAACAGCCAGCAGTGGCGACCCGGTGCGGCTCGTGCGCTATGACCCGGACGGTGAACGCCACGTAGCTGCGGCCTTGCTGTTCCACGGCAGCCAATTGACTCTTACCGACGCCCAGCAAGCAGTGGCAAGCCTCGATGCCGAACAAGCTGGTCAAATCATCCGCTCCGCCTATCGCGGATTGCACGCTCACGACACAATCCTGCGGGAGTTTGAACTGCTGCACTATCAGTTCGAGCTGGTTATGTCGGAAGCGGCCTATCACCAGTTCATCCGCCACCGCATGAAGACCGAGGTCAGCCAGGCCCATAGCCCCGCGCATGGGCGCACCCTGCCGCCGCTCGTGCGCAATGCCGGCTTTGCCGACGATTACAAGCGAACACTCGACCTCCTGGAAGGTACATTCCATGCCCTCGGCGCCGACCAGCGCGCCGAGATCGTGCTGGCGAATGGGCACAACCTCCGCATCCTGGCCGACCTCAACGCCCGCGAAGTCGTGGAGATGTCTCGCATTCGCAGCGACCGTCACGCGCAATGGGACATCCGCAACGTCTCCGACGCCATTGTCGCTGCGGTAAAGCGTGTGCATCCGCACGTCGGCCTGGCGTGCGGAGGGCGCGACTCGTTCAAGGACGGTACAGCCGCGGTCCTGCCGGACACCGTCATTTCACCGTAGGCATGTCAACGGCTTCGGGGTCCCTCAGACTGTCCCACAATTTCAGCCCAAGCAGTCTGGGTACATTTCTCCAATTAGGCTTCACCGCCGCAATTGCCTATAATGGAGAATGCTGAATTATATCTACGCGAGAGAAGATACCGGACCCCCAGTGCAAGGAGTGGGTACATAACCATGGCTACCCGAGCGAAGACCCCTGAAGAGAACGGCATGGAAGGACGCACCCAAGCGCTGCAGGCCGCGATCAGTCAGATCGAGCGCCGCTACGGCAAAGGCTCGATCATGCGCATGGGCGAAGACGCGGCGGTGCCGGTGGCTGTCGTGCCAACCGGCTCACTCTCGCTTGACCTGGCGCTGGGCGTAGGCGGCGTGCCCCGTGGACGCATCGTCGAGATCTACGGCAACGAGGGCAGCGGCAAGACCACGCTTGCCCAGCACGTGGTGGCAGAAGCCCAGAAGCTTGGCGGCACCGCCGCGTTCGTGGATGCCGAGCACGCCTTTGACCCCGCGTATGCCGCCAAGTGCGGCGTCAACATCGAAGACTTGCTCGTCTCCCAGCCGGACAACGGCGAGCAGGCCCTGGAAATCGCTGAAATGCTCGTGCGAAGCAATGCCGTAGACGTCATCGTAGCCGATTCAGGAGCCGCCTTGGTGCCAAAGGCCGAGATCGAGGGCGAGATGGGCGATGCCCACATGGGGCTGCAAGCTCGGCTTATGTCTCAGGCGCTGCGCAAGCTGACCTCCGCCATCAACCGCTCCCGCAGCGTCGTGATTTTCATCAATCAAGTACGCGAGAAGATCGGCGTGGTGTTTGGCAACCCGGAGACCACGCCTGGTGGCCGGGCCCTCCGCTTCTACTCCTCTGTGCGCATTGACGTGCGTCGGATTGACTACGTAAAGAGTGGGCAAGAACAGGTTGGCATTCGCGTCCGCGCGAAGGTGGTCAAGAACAAGGTGGCGCCGCCGTTCCAGACGTGCGAGTTTGACATTCTCTTCGAAGAAGGCATCTCCAAGCTGGGCGATCTCATCGATCTCTCCACGGAGTACGGCATCGTGCGCAAGGCGGGGGCACACTACTCACATGGCGACACGCGTCTCGGTCTCGGACGTGAGAACGTCCGCACATTTCTCAAGGAAAACACCGACATCGCGGAAGAGATCGAGCTGGCCGTGCGCACCGAGGCACAAGCAACCCTCGCTGCCACTCCCGCAGGCGACGTGTCCGAGGCTGCGGCAGGGACCAAAACTGGATAGCAATGAACCGACGCTACTTCATTACACTGGCATTCATCGTCATCTTTGTCACAGTGGCTAGTTATGTCAATTTACCCGATAATCCCGGTCTTAATATCGGCATCGGTAACGCGCGCCTCGTGCGCGATCTCCGCTATCATCTGGGCCTGGACTTACAAGGCGGCCTCCACGTGGTATTGCGCGCCACTCCCGCCGAAGGCCAGAACATCACTTCCGATCACATGGAAGCCACGCGCGATATCATTGCCGAACGCGTGAATGCCTTGGGCGTTTCGGAGCCCATCGTCCAACTGGAAGGCACTGACCGCATCATCGTCGAGCTCCCCGGCGTCGAGAATCCCGATGAAGCCATCGCGCTCTTCCGCGAGACCGGCGAGCTCGCCTTTGTCGACCTTGGCAAGAGTACGGTACCGCCGATACAGGTT
>VXOZ01000271.1 GCA_009839775.1 Chloroflexota bacterium
TTTCACCGCTATCCTCCCAAATCCTCGTAGTCACGGAAGATTGGCGCATGAGCTCATTTATGTCCCATGGCTCCCACTCAAAATCACGCTGGAAGTCAGGAATTACGTACCGGCCCTCGCGCAAACGGCTGACAATGTTGGCAAGGCTCACGTGATCGGGCTTCTGAGAGTCCTTCACGACGAGGCACCCCCTGTCTTGTCTCCTACCAGCGCGGCTCCCTCCATCCGGGCAAGTCTGCGGTCGAATGTATAGAGGGGCGTAGCTCGCGCCCGTTTGGCCGCTGAAAGGATCATTAGGTCTGAAAAGCCAACTCCACCCTGGCGGTATCGGTGTGCGGACGCAACCACGTCATCTGGATTCTCGACGAGGAGGCTGTCCGAAGACGTCATGTCCATCAATGCCTTAGCGACCTGGGCCCGCGCGAAGCCGTAGCTTCTCTCCAGCACCCAGGCGACCTCCATCGCGACCTCCCGGCATATGTACCCTGGATCCTCAGGAGTCAGCCCATCCAGCAAGGCGCGCGCCGCCTCCGCCTGCGTAGCGTCGTCGCCGACGAGGTAGCGAATGATTACGTTCGTGTCGATGGAGGTCATCCTTCAGTGGCTCCCTCTGCGATGGCACGATCCATGTCTTCCAGACTCACGACAGGGCCGTCGTACTTCAAGCTACGGAAAAGGCGGCTGGTAGACCGGACAGGCAGTATCAACACTCCCTCATCCACTATGACGTAGCGAACCTTATCTCCCGCCTTAACTGCCAGCGAGTCCCTGACGGCCTTGGGCAGCGTTGTCTGGCCCTTGATGGTTACGCTGGATTCGAACATATTGAGTTCTCCTTGACTGCACGGGCGACTCACCCCTTACATTATAGGCAGAAGTAATGCTAAATGCAATAAAACAAGCTTGCTATGAGCTATGCCTTGCTGTCACCTAGTGACACCCTTCAAATGACATATCTGCCTGTAGTCAACACAGGCACAATCCGACAGAGAGCGAACAGCCAAATGGGACACCACTCGTTGGTCGCGGCTCGTCTAGCTCAGCTCCAGAAGGCCTGGCATTCTGTCAGGTGCGCACCAACCCCATTCACAGGTTCCCTCACCCTCCCCAACAGGGTCTCGTAGGGCACTCTGTTGTCTATCAACACGACCCGGCTTGAAATGGCCCCAAATCGGCCGCCCAAGAGTGCCTAGGTTTCCCGTTTCTGTTGTGTCTTAAAGGATGCAAACTCTGGGTAAGTACGTTGAGCGCTAAAGTAGTGAGAAACTACCGCTTACCACACGTCACCGAAGCGGCGGCTTATCCAACGTAAGAGAAAGAGCGCGACGAACGTAGCCAGCACCAGCAGCGTCGCCAGGACGATGGCCGTTTGGAGATCGGACTCCAACGCCGTCATGATCGCCAGGGGCATGGTTTGGGTGCGGCCGGTGAAGTTCCCGGCAAACATGATAGTAGCGCCGAATTCGCCCAGGGCGCGCGCCCAACTGAGCACAGCGCCGCCCACCAGCGCGGGCCAGGCCAGCGGCACGGTGACGTAGCGCAGCGTCTGCCAGGTCGAAGCCCCCAGCGTCACGGCAATCTCTTCCAACTCCGGATCGACGCGCCCGAAACCGATCTTGGCCGAGCGCACGTAGAAGGGCGCGGCGACGAATATCTGCGCCAGCACCACCGCAAGCGTCGTGAACGCGATCTCGATGCCCAGCGGATGCAGCCACCGTCCCACCACACCCAGGCGGCCAAAAACGAGCAGCAGGGCAACACCCACCACTACCGGCGGCAGCGCCAAGGGCACATCGATAAGCACGTCCAGGAACCGCTTGCCGGGGAAGGCGCTGCGTGCGAGCAGATAGGCGGTAGGCGTTCCCACCAGCACAATGATGAGGAGCGAAGCCACACTCGTCAGTGCGCTCAGCCGCAGGGCGCTCAGCACGATTGGCTGCGTGAGTTGAAGGAAGAGGTCACCCGTCATGACGGCACGCGCTATGAGCGCAAGCAGCGGCAACGCGACGAATATGGCGAAGAGCACCGTCGGTACGAGAAAAAAGGAGCGCAAGCCAGTGTCACTCCCGGCTGAGCGCGGGGGTATGGATTCCCGCTTGCGCGGGAATGACGGTGGAGACGGCGCGGAGTTCATGGTGACGCTTCTGCGACCAAGTCGACGATTGCGACTAAGTCGGCTGCTTGCAACCCGGCTTGTTGCAAGATCTCCTGCGCTACCGGCGACCGCACAAAGTCAATGAAACGCTTGGCAAGCTCTTTCTCATTGGATGCCGTCAGCAACGCAATCGGATACACGGCCTCAACGTTGGCGAAGCCAGGAATCTCCAGAGCTACGATGTTGGCGGTTGACACGGCAACGTCGCTCACATAGACGAAGCCCGCGTCCGCCTCACCGAGCACCACTTTGGCGAGTACTTGGCGGACGTTAAGCTCCTCCGAGCGCACGTTGGCGCGCACGGCTTCCTGGAAAGCGCTGCCGAACGCAGCGTCGGCGCTTAAGCTGGCAAGCGCCTGTCGCGTGTAGCGGCCCACGGGCACGTTCTCCTGCGCTATGACGATGCGCACACCGGGACGAGCTAGGTCGCGTAAGTTACCCACCTTGCCTGGATTCGCCGCGGGCAACGCCACGACGAGGCGGTTCTCAGCAAAGGGGACGGGGTCCTCAGCCAGCAGACCTTCCTCCTGCAAGCGGTCCATGTGCACGGTGTCCGCAGAAGCGAATACGTCGGCAACTGCCCCGTGCTCAAGCTGGGTGCTGAGCGCTTGTGAGCCGGCGAAATTGAAGACCACCTGAACGTCAGCATGGCGCGCCTCGAACTCCGTGCCGATGGCCGTGAACGCCTCGGTGAGTGAGGATGCAGCGTAGACGATAAGTGTCGCTCCTTGCTGAGATGCGCACCCAACCGCCAACACGGGCGCACAGAGCAGCAACCAGAGCGCAAGGCACGCTTGCCACAAAGGAGATGCAGAGAGCGCGCCACCGCGGCGGCTTGTGCTCACGGACTGTCGATCATGCAATGTGCGCTCCCTAAGTAGCCCTATCCAGGGTTATACGAACATTACTGTCTGCATGGATATTGTCTACATTGATCTCCGTTCGTGGTGAGTGGGCTTCGTGAAGCCCTTGTCGAACCATGAACGGAGATCCATGTCCAGGCCCATATCCGGCGTGTAGCTGGACCAACCTATTCGGCCAAAGATCTGCAGTGCTCCGCCACACCCGGTTCGTCCAGGCGTTGCCTAGTAGTATAATAGTGCCAACGGTTGCGAGGTAAGGTTACCGCTTAAGGAGGATTTTGCTTGGCAATTGTGCTCGACGCAATGGGCGGCGACCATGCCCCGCAGGCGATCGTCGCCGGAGCGGTACAGGCCACGCGTTCCTCCAGTTTCCCCATCATCCTGGTCGGCCAGCACGACGTCCTGGAAGCAGAGCTGCGCAAGCACGACACTGCCGGACTGCCGCTGACGATTCATCACGCGGCGGATGTCATCGCTATGCACGACCACGCTACCGCCGTACGGCAGCGGCCGGAATCTTCCATCCGCGTCGCCTGCGACCTGGTGAAACAAGGGAAAGGACAGGCGCTGGTGAGCGCCGGCCACAGCGGGGCGACTATGGCGGCGGCGCTCATGAGGTTCGGCCGCATTGCCGGCATCAGCCGTCCGGCGCTCATCGCGCTGATTCCCGCCCGCACATCACACCCAACCCTCCTCATCGACATGGGGGCGAACGCCGACTGCAAGCCGCTGCAACTCCAACAGTTCGGACTCATGGGCAGCATCTATGCCGAACAGGTATACGGGGTCGAGGATCCCAAAGTCGGCCTGCTCTCCATCGGCGAAGAGCCGAGCAAGGGCAACGAACTCTCCCTGGCGGCTTACGCGCTCCTGGAAGAAGCACCGCTCAATTTCGTCGGCAACATCGAGGGGCGCCACATCCTCTCTGAAGCCGTGGACGTGGTGACCTGCGACGGGTTTACCGGGAACGTGGCCCTAAAGACCCTGGAAGGCGCCGCCGAATACATCAGTGCGCTGCTGAAGGCGGAACTACGCGCCAGCCCGCGCACCGTGCTGGGCGCCTTGCTGGCGCGACCGGCCTTCAACCGGGTTCGCGCCCGCATGGATTACGAAGAATACGGTGGCGCGCCCCTGGTGGGACTCAATAGCGCCGTCATCATCGCCCACGGCCGCTCCAGCGCGAAGGCCATGACAAACGCGCTGCACTTGGCCCACCGGACGGTGGCCATGGACGTCACCGGCAAGATTAACCAGCGCGTGGCGGAACTGCTGAGCGGAAGCGAGACCTCACCTGCATAGCACGGCGGCGGTCGAGATACACTCCGCTGTCCGTTCTTCGACCCTTTGACAAGCCTGTAGTGAGCCTGTCGAAGTGCTCAGGACAGGCAAGCTCAGGACGAACGGACGGATTCTCACTCGCTACCAGACACCTGCACCCACAGAAAAGCTCAGCGTCGGTTGATTGGCGTACCGCTGCATAGTGAAGGTGATGTGCTCTCCGCCCCGAGAGCGTATCTCAAGCCTGTAAGAACTACTCTCCCGCGTCGCCCGCCAATCCTCTCCAAACTACTGCGATTGTCTCCTCGATCTGTTGCCGAGAGACCGGAGCACCCAAGACGTGCCTTGCCAGCACCGACCCAACCATCGCGTGGATTGCGGACTCGAGATCGGCGTCCTTCCGTATCTCACCCCGTGCCACACCGCGCCGCAGCACCTTCATCCCGTCATCTTTGCGGGGCCGGATGATGCGCTCGCGAAACAGCTCGAACAACTCAGGATTGCGCCGCTCCTCGACGAGCAACGCCCCCAGCATGGGCAAGAGAGGCCCGCGTTCGAACGCCACTTGGGCCTGAGCCAGCATCTCGATCATGTCGCTGCGCGCGCTGCCCGTGTCCGGCGGCGGCCCCCATGCGTCCCGCAGAGACGCCAAAGCAGCAGCGGTTAACTCCGCTTTGGATGCGTAGCGCCGGTAGATGGCGGTCTTGCCGACCCCCGCCTCTGCCGCGACGCGTTCGATGGACGTGCCGGCGTAGCCCTGATCCGTGAGCACGCGGAGCGCGGCCTGCAAGATTGCCCGGTCGACCTCGGGGTCGCGCGGCCGGCCGGACTTCGCTTCGCCTTGCGCTGCTTTCTCACGGGGTGGATTCATTTTGACGTCACCGCACCGGCATCTTGCGGGTGAGGTTCCACTGCTTCAGGGGCTGCTGATTTGTCTGCAAGGTGATGACGCGGCATGAACCGCGCAATGAGAACCGCGCCCGCCAGAGCCGCGCAGGCCGAAATGAGCACCGCCAAACTGAGGGCATCGGTAAAGGCCGACCTCGCCGCATCGAGCAACGTGCCACCCACATTGGCGGGCACCATTGCGGCAATTCTGGCTGCCATGCCAATCGAATCGCTGGCGGCTTCAGCAGCTTCCGGCGGCAAGCCGGTGACTGCGTCCTCCATTCTGCGGCCATACACGGTATTTATTGCCGATCCAATAACTGCCACGCCCAACGCCCCTGCCACCTGGCGTGTGACGTCGTTCATGGCAGAGGCTACCCCGGCGTTGGCCTCCGGAATCGCTCCCATTACCGCGTCGGTAGACGGCGCCATAGTGTTGCCCATGCCGATGGCAAGCACAAAGAGCGTTGCGCCAACGACCCAATACGGAGTGTCGGGCTGCCAGAACGCTAGCGACGCAAGCACAGTGGTCACCAACAGCAGGCCGAGTGTCACGACCCTGTCGGTGCCCAACTTTGCGACCAGGCGATGGCTGTTCCCCGCCCCTATCACTACGCCCAAGGCGATCGGCACCAACCGTACGCCAGCCTCCAGCGCCGTATACCCCTGCACAAACTGCAAATACTGCGTCAGTCCGAACACCATGCCGAACATGGCAAAGAACGTGATCGCGATGGCTCCGGCTCCCGCGGAGAAGCGCAGGTTGCGAAAGAACGCAAGGTTTAGCATCGGATGGTCGGTCTTGATCTCCCAAATGATAAACGCGATCGCCAATAGTCCGCCAGCCGCAAAGCTCGCTAGTACAAGAGTATCCGTCCAGCCGCGCGCGGGCGCCTCGATGATGGCGAACACCAGGGCAGTTATCGCGGCGATGGAGAGCACAGCGCCCAAAATATCCACCGGCACGGGATGTGGATCGCGGCTCTCAGGGATGACAAAGAGCCCGCCGGCGAGAGCAAGCACCGCGATGGGGATATTGATCAAGAAGATGGACCCCCACCAGAAGTTCTCGAGGAGAAGGCCCCCGGTCAAGGGGCCAAGGCCGATGCCCATGCCGGCTACGCCTGCCCAGATGCTTATCGCCCGGCCACGCTCCTCTCTGGGAAACACATCGATGAGAATGGATAGCGTGGACGGCATGATGAGCGCGCCACCCACGCCCATGATTGCCCGCGCGGCAATGAGCTGTTCAACGGAATCGGCATAGGCCGCAAAGAGACTCGAAGCGCCAAATACGATGAGGCCAAGCTGAAGCGCCCGCTTACGGCCAAAGCGGTCGCCCAGCGATCCCATGGTAAGCAACAGACCGGCAAACACGAGGATGTACGCATCTACCATCCACTGCAATTCTGTCGCTGCCGCATCGAATTCGCGCTGCAAGGTGGGGAGCGCAACGTTGAGAATTGTGTTATCCAAGCCAATGATGAGCAGGCTCATGGCTAGTAAGCCGAGTATCCACCAACGTCTCTGGTACGTACTCGAGCTTTGATCGCGCATGGGACACCTCCTAGATTACTATACGCTACGGTATCGTAACTATATTCTAGATCGGATGATCTCCTCTGTCAAGCGAGCATCCAAAAGGCCCGGCGTCATGTCCGGTGCAAGCAGGTGACAGCCACCGCAGACCCAGACGGGAAAGAGCCTGGGTTGCACGAGAAGAGGCCGTCAGCGACGAGTCTACCTGGGGTCACGCTCCTGAGGATTAGCGCGCGGCAAGGCTGTGGGTGTCATCCCAGTCGTGTCCGGTCGACCGTTACACCCAGGGAAACGCGAGCGTCGGCTGGTTGGCGTAGCGCTGCATGGTGAGCGTGATGCGTTCGCCGGCCCCGGGCGCGAGACGGACGACGAGATGGGGCCCGTTCACCTCCGTCGTGATGCCGCCGGCGGTGGCACTGATGAACTGGTGTTCGGCGTACGCGCCGCCCTGAATGATGACCGTACGTTCCGCTACGGGGCTAAGGTTGACGAGCGTTACGCCGACTTCCGACGCTGTGAGGTGGTCCACCAGAGCCCCTACGTCCTCCGGCAGTCCGGCGCGGCGGCGGGCAGGATCGAAATAGCGCAAGCGGCACAGCAGCGGCCCGCCGTCGCGTCCCGTCGGGAATCCGCCCAGCGTAAGCCGAGTGAGCGCGTCGATGGTCGCCGGGTTAATGTGGTTCATGTCATCGGAGAGCCGCGTATCCGGGGTGGTGGTATCCAGCCGCATTTTCTCAATGCGGTCGCGCACGGTCGCATAGTCGCGTTGCAGCGCCTCCACCGGATAACCGGGGTTGTTTCCCGCCAGGAAGTCGTGCCAGGGGTCTTGGGGAGCGCGCTCGAGGTCCTGCGGGTCCATAGTCAAGTAATAAAGTTCGCGCGCGCCGGCCGCAAACGGCTCCGGCCGGAAGTCGTACCAGCCTTCCTCACCGTAGGTATCACCGTACATGTGGGGATATGTGGGCGCGCCGTCGGTATCCTTGGCGTTGGCGTTCACGGCGTCGAGCATCTCGCGCCAGACGGCGAGGTAGCTCTGGTCGCCGGTCAGGAGTAGCGCATTGCCAAAGCCGTAGACGGCGCGCTGCTGCCATGCCGGCCGGTGCGCCAGCTTGCCGGTATTGTGGTCGATGACGGAGAAGCCCCAGCCGTAGACGCCGCCGTACCACTTGCCGTCGCAGGCGCCGCCAATGGTGCCGTCCAGCCCGATATTGGTGGGAACGATGCCGTTGTTCGCCTTGGTGTGCGCTACCCAGCCGTCCACGTACCGCACGATCCAATCGCGGTACTTGGCTTCGCCGGTGAGGGCATAGGCGGTGAGAGCAACGGTGGTGACGGAGAGATTCAAGGGGTGGTCGCCGGCCACGTCGTTGTAGTCACGGAAGTGGTCGAGCATCTGGGCAAAGCTGTTCTCGCCGTGCTTCGCGTCGAAGCGCCCCGCCACCTCGATGGGATCGCCGGCCCAATCGAGCGCGGTCGACTTGCGCAACATGGGTCCGCGGCTGCCGTTGAACATGCTGCGGATGACGTTGTGTTCGGGGTCGTAGTTCAGCGCCTGGGGGTCTTCATCCATGTAGAAGCCCGCGTAGCGCCGGATGCGCTGCTCGTACGTGGCATCATTGGGATTGCTAAGCGGCTCCAGGATGAAGGGCGAAATCCACTCGCCGTGATGCATCCAGTCGAACATCACGGAGAATTCCTTGTAGTACATGCCCTCACGCGCCATGGGCACGTACTCGGTCTTCGCCTCGGTATACTGGCGCAAGTGCCCGTCCCACCCATGCTTATACATGGCCAGGACGCTATCCGATGCGCCAAGCGCATGGAGCATAGGCCAATTGAGTAGGTTTTCACCTGCATCATCAGGGCCGTCGTTGCCACCCCAACGCGGTATGCAAAGCAAGTAGCCGCGGTCATCGAAATACTTGGCATAGAACGCCGCGCACGCCGCTTCTTGGGCACGCAGCAACTCGCGCTCCAACAACGCCCAATGCGGTGGAGGCATAGGCGCATCAATCGCTAGCGACGCGGATCGGCCAGTGAGCCCACTATCCATCAGCTGCCACCTTTATGTGCCCCTTATCTTGAAGTTCTTCTACGACGGACTGGATCTCCTCTCTCGGGAAGTACGGCTTGATGTCATGGACCATTTGAGTTAGCGCTTCCACGGTCACCTTCTTCCCATCCCTTTGCATGTCACGTGCCACATAAACTGCTGTTGCGCGAAGCTCAAGTTCCTTAGCTGAGAATGCCCCGTAGTCATTGATCAATCTCTCTAGCTTGCCTTCGTGTTCGGCAATAAAATTTGACTCCTTCTCTTTGATAGGTGCAGCGTTCTTGCCTGGTTCAATTCGGTATCCGCCAAGGTCCGTCGGAACAGAGGTCACGTCAACACCACTCAGAGAATCCACTTGATCTAGGTCTTGCAGCACCTGTGAGGTGAATGGACCATATGTATAGAGTTTGTAATCATAGCCACACTTGACGCCATAAACCTCTTGCAAGAGGTAGATGAGCTTTTGCAGCGCTGTCTTACCAAACTGTGAGCGTTTGGTTTGCAAGCGCTGCGCTAATTCCACGATCAGAGCATATCGCTGCCAAGGGATTTGCAGGTCTTTGATCATCCTTTAGACTCTCTCTTTGCTTCTTCTTGATCGACGATCTGCTGACACTTTTGGCGCAATCTCTCGGGAACATAGATTCGAGATTGGTTCACCTCCTTGAGACCCCTAACGACAGGAGACAATTTGGATAACTTCTCAGTTTTTCCCCGGCTACTTCTTGGATTGATCCAAATATCTGTGTCTCCTGGGGCATACCACGACTTTTCTGTTTGATCCACAAAGCTCACATTATCGCCAAGGCGTTTTCTAATGTTCTCAAGGAAATGCAGATCATCATTCTCTGGTCTTTCAGGAGTCTCGAAAACACAGCGGTCATGGCTACGGCCTAGGATTGCCTTACCATCGACACCTCCTTTGCCATCGGCAAGGTGCCCGAAAACGCGCCAATCATCCCACTTAATATAGTACTCTAGTTTCTCAATGTCGCTAGGTGGAGGAAATAGACCTCCAGACTCTGCGAGCAATGTTCGCATCACACCTACCAGGTGTTTGTCATAAGCGCGGCGTGTACGGTGGAAGTAAACCTGTGTGAACATCATATAACGTGCAATGAATAAGTCCTTCAGCAGCGTGTTGACCTCCCAATTCTATGGCCAAGACAGGAGAACCAGTCTCTGGGTCCTCGATTGCCGTCAGTGTTGTGATTAGGCGATCTAAGTCATAGTGTCCATACCTTACGCCGACATGATAGGAATCTCGCAAGAGATAGTCCGCACGATCGGCGTCCGGTTGTCCGTCAACTAAATTTGTCCAGAACAAACGGCGACCTACAGACGACTTACCTGCCAAGAAGTCTGCAATGTCTTGCGCCTTTATGTCATGGTTCTGGTTGAGGGGATGGCTTTCAATTACGTCCCTCATCAAGTTAGCAACTATGGCGGCCGAGTAGTCCTCATGCTTATTTTGCTTGTCTTTTTCGAACTCCGGCTTTAGGTCAACGCCGCCGAGAGAA
>VXOZ01000180.1 GCA_009839775.1 Chloroflexota bacterium
TCCTCGCGACGAACGGCGACATTCTCACCGACATGGACATCGCCTCCTTGGTCGACCTGCACGCAGCAAGTGAAAACTTGGCAACGATTTCACTCACGCAACTGCAAAGTCCCTACGGCATCGTCGATTCTGACAGTGCCCACAAGGTGACCGCCTTTCACGAGAAACCGCTCTTGCCCTACTGGCTAAGCGCAGGCGTCTACGTCTTGTCCCCGGCTATCAGGGAATTCCTGCCGGACAAGGGCGATCACGAGCGCAGCACGTTCCCGCGTATCGCCGCGGAAGGCAAGCTCAGCGCCTACAAGACGAAGGCATACTGGCGCGCGGTCGATACGGCCAAGGATCTCTCCGACGCGGAGATCGAGCTAACGGAGAAGCCACTGCCCCATGTCTGAGAATCCGCCGACCGGCAAAAGCACGGGCTTCGATTATGACGCCTGGGACGCAGCTATAGACAATGAGACTCTAAAGCAGTCCATGCAAGTCTACTACAACCAGCGGGCGAGCGAATACGTGGACTGGTTTCTCCGCACCGGGCTCTACGACCGTCCGGAAACCAACGAGCCTTTCCTCTCTGGCATACGCCAGCTTGAGGAGGATCTGGCCGGATTCGGAGAAGGACGCATTCTGGAAGTGGCCTGCGGGATCGGCTGGTGGACGTCGCTTCTGGCTCAATCCGGTCGGGAGGTCGTGGCGCTCGATTACGGCCCGCGTATGTTAGCAGAGTGCCGCAAGCGGCTTGATCTCAACGAGACCCACGCCGCGCTCGTGCGCGCCAGCGCGTATGCGCTGCCGTTTGCCGACAACTCTGTCGACGGCTGCTTCTTCGGCTTCTTCTTCAGCCACGTGCCCCACGAGGACGTCGCCCCCTTTCTCAGTGAAGTGCGACGCGTCGTACGCCCCGGCGGCCACATTTGCATCTTCGATTCAAGCCTGCCGTCGCTTGACGAAGTGGAGACCGAGATTCAAACGCGTCCCCTGCGCGACGGTTCCCTCCACCCCGCCTTGAAAGTCTATTACGGCGTCAAGGGGCTTGCCCGTGTCTTGGAACCCTTCGCCGAACAGCTTACGATCAAGAAAGTGGAGGGTCTCTTCATTGCGGCGCACTACCGGTCGCGGGCGTAGAACTCGCGCGGAGAGCACGATGGCATTGAGTCTCCGCGTCTATTACACGCCTGCTACCACTACTCCGTGGCAGGAGGCGGCAAGCGCCAGGCAGATAGTCGATTCTCCTCATCGAGCGCGACGAGGAGGTCGCCGTCCGTCGCTGCGGCGAAGTCGCGGATGGGTACCAGCGGGCTTACTGTCCCGAGGATGCTGCCGTCGTACTTGACGACAACCAGACGGATGTTATCCGAAAGACCGATGAGGTAGTTGTAGTTGGCCACAATCTGGGACACAGGCATGGCGTCTTGCGTCCACAACCGGCGGCCATCCTGATAGAACGCCGTAATGCCTTGGACACCGCCGACATAGATGATGTCGCCAGGCTGCGAGACCGCCAGCGCGCGCCCGCGGGCCGACGCCTGCCACTCTATCTGCTGCGATGCTATATCAAACTGGCTGACGTGACGTTCGGTTAGCACAACTACCTTTTGGTTGAGACCGGCAAGGGCAACGTCAACGACAGGTTCGATGAAATCCGATCCCATAATTTTCTCGCCGCGTTCGTTGACCACCATCACCTGATAGCGGCCTTGGCCGTTCCCCCCCAAGGCGACCCGATCGCCGTCCGGTGAGAGATGGAAGCTGCTGAGGCCCGGAATTCCGTGGTATTCGAGAGACGTAACCCACTCCAGCTTGGACTCACTAAAGCCAAACGCTTGTCCCATGCCATCCGCATTCGACGTGGACGCAACCATTGTCCGCCCGTCATTGCTAATTGTGGCTTTCTCGAGGATGACCTCGTACTCCTCCAGCGATTCGCGCCAGAGCCTGACCCCATCTCCACTCAGGGCCTGTGCGCCAATTCCTGCTGCAAAGATTGCTCCTCCTTCTCGGGTCACCGCGAGCGCATATGTGGGTAGGGCGAATGACTGGGTCCAAAAGTGCTCGCCCTGCCCGGTCCGGCGCTGGATTGTACCGCTCGTATCGCCGGCAAGCACGACATTCCCTCCGGGAGATACCGCAATGAAGTGCGCCGCTATTTCCATGTCGTGAAACCAGGCTAATTCACGCCACGTGCGTCCCTGAACCGGCGAGACCTCCGTAGCGCGAAACTCGTACACCGTATCCTCATGGACGGCTGCCGGCACCCTAAGTTCCCGCCACTGCGCCGCCACCGCCCGCGCTTCTGCCGCAACCCGGAACGGACCCAACCAGACCGAGGGCAATTCATCCTGCCTGATCACGGCGTTATAGGTTGCCGCTGCCTCTTGTACCGTTTTGGCATCTTCAATGTTTGCGAAAGGTCCCAACACCACGCGCGATACCGCAATTGGCTCTGCCTCAATCTCCACTCTTCCCGCCTGCAACAGAAGTTCTTGCAGCGTTGGGCCCTCCGCTAAGGCAGTGTTGGCGAGGAAATACTCAAGCTGAACGTGCGCCTCGGAGAGCTGGGAATACGCCGCGGCCAGGGCGGCATCCTGCTCAGTTTCGATGTACCGGCGAAACTCCGCCGCCGCGCGCGCGAGGGGATCAACCGCGCTGAGCAAGGCGGTCGGCGCAGCCTCCGTGCCATCCGCATTGACCTCGACCACTTGCTGAGCCAGGAACTGAATCTCAGGAATGAGGAAGTCAAGCGCCACGCGATACTTGCCTGGCGTTAGCGATTGGCGGACAAAGGCGAGATTGTTGATATTGAGGTGTCGGAGAACGCGAATGACATCGCGGGAGATTTGACCGATGCGGTCGTCAGTCTGGCCGGCAATGCTCTCAGGCGCTTGGACCGGGGGAGACGATGAGGGGAGGGAACTACAACCGAGAGAAAAGAGGGAGAACAGCGAACAGAGAGCCAATGCTCTCGTAACGAGCCCTGGTCGGATCATGGCGTGAACCCATACAACAGCACTAACCGGAAACCCCTAAGGCTAGAAGTCATCCTCAATCATCATGAGGTCTGCATGATCGACCGCTTCAGCTTCGAGGTCCGCCCAATCATCAGAGTCACCAAAATCATCCGTCGTGTCGCTCTCAAACGCAACTGCGGAATGTCGCACAAGTGCCAACTTCCCGTTCTGCGTGCGACTCTGACTGGGGAAAGAGTGCTGCCCAACCAGGCTGGGGTGCTGGTAGACTTCCTTGATTACAATGTAGATGTCGCCGTTCTGTATTCCTACCACCGCGGCGGCGTAAGCATTGCCGGATTCAATCAGGAAGCCAAGCCGCTGCGAGAGCGCGGCGCCGAGTTGGCCCAGCGGCTGTCCATTGCGGCTCAGGACGCGAATTATGCTGCCATGTTGGTGCAAACGCAACGGGTCTCCAGGCAATGGCAGCACGTTGCTGACCCGTCCAGGCAGCGGAAGCACCTTTACAATCGTGGTCTTGCCGGATTCGGCGATGAAGATATCCGCGGGAACATGCGGTATATCGTCGGCGCTGGTAGATTCGGGCGCAGCGCAGAGAGACGATTCGAGCCGCTCAAGATTGCGCCCGGCAATCGCATTTACCGGATCGAGATCGAGCGCCCGCCGGTACGTGTCTTTCGCTTCCCGCAGCGATCCCATCTCCCAGAGAGCCTTGCCGAGACGATTATGGGCGTCAACATCCTCCGGCCATAGCTTCACGATCGATCGATTGATCTTCTCGGCTTCGGCCCATTGCTGATGCGCGGCGCATTGAATGGCCTGTTGCTCCCAATACCGCTTGAAACGGTTGCGGTCAGTGCTTATGACTTGTGACATGTCTTGCCCTCACACAGACAGGTATGAACGACACACAAAGTTACAGGAATCAGCATGACATACATGCCAAAATGGTGGAAAAAATCGCTACGGACAAAGTGTCCCCTGGGAATTGTAGGCGGGAGCATCTTTCGCCGTAACCGGTGCTATAATTGACTTGCACTAGGGGGTAGTTACAAGTCAATGCACCCATTTACTATAGCACAAAGATCACAATTCCAATACCCTAAACGCAAAATTCAGGTAAAAATCAAGAAAATTCGGCTTGAAAACCAGGATCTCCGCGGCATTTTCGCCGGTTTGGCGCCGCTGTGACGGTCAATTGATCCGCCGCAACGCAACTGATCGACCACCTTGAAACTCTTGGGCGAAGGCTAAATACGGTGCGGAATAGTGCGCAGACTCCAGTTGTGTGCGATTAAGCCGCACCGAGACTGCGTGGGAACGGCGCTGCCTATTGTCCGGACCAAAACCACGTTCGCTTAATTTGCTTGAACGATCTTCCACACGACACGTGCGCGTATGCTCGCTGAGAATTGCAGATTGAAAGAATTGCCTGCGGCAGGCGCCGCCGACACTCCTTGTCTCGTTAGCGTGCTCATTCCGACTTGGAACGGCAAAGACCTCCTGCGCTCCTGCCTCGATTCTCTCGCGCAACAGACGTTCCAGGACTTCGAAGTGATCGTGGCGGAGAATGGGTCAACCGACGGTACCTCGGACATGCTGGCACAGGAGTTTGCCTGGGTACGCGTTGTCGCCCTCGAGCGAAACCTTGGCTTTGCACGCGGCGTGCACGCGGCGTATGACGCTGCTCGCGGAGATTTGATTGTATTGCTCAATAACGACACGGAAGCCGCGCCTACGTGGCTCGCCGAGCTTGTGGCCGCGGCAGACGCCCATCCCAGTGCAGCGTCGTTTGCCTGCAAGATCCTCCTCCATCAGGATCGCGCACGCTTGCACTCCGCGGGTGATTACTATGGCTTGGACGGCGTGCCGGGCAACCGTGGGGTCTGGGAGCCGGACGGTCCCGCCTTTAGCGAACGCGGTTGGGTATTCGGCGCGCAGGGGGCCGCCTGTGCCTATCGCCGGAGCCTGCTTGAGGACATCGGTTTCTTCGATCTGGACCTTGTCTCCTATTGCGAAGACGTGGACCTGAGCTGGCGCGCTAACCTCCGAGGCTATCGCTGTCTCTATGTCCCTGAGGCGCGGGTCTTCCACCACGTATCCGCAACCGGAGGGGGAGCGCTTGCCAGCTATTATTGCGGGCGAAACTTCATCGCCGTCGCGGTGAAAGACATCCCGGGGCCTTTCTGGCGGCGCTACTGGAGACGTATCGTTTGGCAGCAGTTGACGATTACCCTTGAGGCCCTACGTAGCCTTCACGGTGAAGCCGCTCGCGCACGGTTGCGCGGTCAGATTGCCGGACTCGCCTTGATCCCCGCAATGCTGCGTAAACGGCGCGCGGTGCAAGGTCACGTCACGGCTGAACTGGCGCAGGTAGAGAGGCTCATGGGACCTTGGGTGTTGCCTCTCGACAAGGAGAGGCATTGAAACTATCTGGACGCGCTGAGCGTGGAGACTCATGCCAACATGAGCGGTCAGATACATGTGAGCAAATCAGCACGCAAGCATGCGGTCCGACCCACGCCGCGCTGCGGCCCAAAGACCAGTAGCACAACCCCTTGGCTGGGGAAACCGTACAATAGTAACAGTAGATGAGGGCCGCACGTATGCGACCGGCTTCAAGCTCTAGGCACTATCAGGGAGTGATAACGCCGATGAAATTCCTCAAGCGTTTTCTTTCCGGTTCTGGCGGCGATGATGAACCGGCCGCCGATCCCAATTTGCTTTGGTATTACGTACGCTGCAACAAGTGCGGTGAGACCGTGGCTGTGATGGCGCGCAAGGGATACGACCTTGTGGAGGAGTACGAAGAATCCGGCGGCAGCGATGCGCCCACCGGCTATAGTCTCTTCAAAGACGTCATGGGTCGCAGCGACACGTGCTTCCAGCAGATGCGCATTGAGATTCACTACAACACATCCTACGAGGAGCAGAGCAGACACATCGAGGGTGGCAGGTTCATTACTGCTGAAGAATACCGTGCCGGCGCCAACGGGGAAGAGCAGCCCTAACATACAAGACCAATTTCCGCCGCAACTGATAGACATGAGCGGCACTCATGTATTTACTGTCGGTTCTAGTCATGGTGTCTCCTACATCTTTCCACGCGGCGTTTGCTAGCCTACGCAGGCCAGTTCCCCCAGGCGAGGAATGACGCTCAATTCAAGGCCCACGCACGTATGAATCCGAAAGAGAGAAGAGTGCCTGCAATGAGCCTAGGACTTTCGGCCGGCTTCTTGCGCAGCGAGGCGCTGAACCGTGCCGCTTGGACAATGCTCTTCCTCTTGATCGCCATCTTGTTTGGCACTTTCATAGGCTGGGGGGCGGTCAACTATTCTCCATTCATACTCGTCCTACTCCTGGCGGGGTTATGCGGCAGCGTCGCCGTTGCGTTTTCACCCGGCCTCGCCGTCATCGGGCTTATAGCGATAGTGTGGTTGCTGCCGTTTGGTACGCTGCCGTTTCGCATCGGATTCCGCTTCAGCTTCCTGGACCTTGTTACCGGCGCGCTGCTCTTTCTGTTCGCCTGGCAGGTATGTACGCATCGCTTGCGCCTCCCAGCTCGCGCATCGGCTATTGCAGTTACGGTCTATGCCGTCTTACTCCTGGTAGCTGCCGGCAATGGCCTGCGCTTTGGCATGACGGAAGATGCCGTCACCCTTGCAATCAAGCTCGCTTCAAGCGCCTTCGTCTTCGTCATGCTCGCCACCTGGCTGCAGACAGATAAGGCCGGGCGGCGCGCGGCCACGTGGTTCCTTGCCTGCGCCGCCGGACAGGCCTTGCTTGGCGTGGTGTTATACTTCATTCCCGCCGGCTATGCAATCAGATTACTTTCAGCGTTGGGGCGAATTGGCTATCCGGTAGGCGGGGACGTGCTTCGGTACATTGCCGACACCCCTTTGCTGCGCGCTACGGGAACGAGCGTCGGTCCTAATATGCTCGGCGGCGTCTTGGTCTTTGCCATCGCCTTTGGCGTGGCGCTATGGGCCAGCCATCCACGGCGCTGGTGGCTGCTTGGTGTGCTCGGTCTCCTGCTGCTCTGTCTCCTTCTCACCCGTTCGCGCGCCGCCCTACTTGGGAGCGGCGCGGCAGTTGCGGTGCTCACAGTGCTCCGGTACCGTGCGCTGCTCTGGCTCTATCCCCTCGGCGGTCTAGCGCTGGTCGTCCTTCCGCAAACCCGAGCCATGCTCTTGCATCTCTTGTCCGGGCTGCGTGCGCAGGATCGCGCGGCAGCGATGCGTTTAGACGAGTATGCAAAGTCATTCCAGCTCATTCAAGATCATCCTTGGCTTGGTGTGGGATTTGGGCCGCCGCCCAGCATAGATACGTTCGTGGGCGTCTCCAGCATCTACCTGCAATTGGCCGAATTTGGTGGATTGCTTACGCTTGCCGCCTTCTGCCTGGCTGTTGGGGCGGCGCTCTGGAGCATGTGGCGCGGGTGGCGCACGAGCGTGAATCCTGACAGTGAGTGGGTCGTGCTTGGCGCCGGCGCGGGCGTGCTGGGCGCACTTGTCACCGGACTATTCGATCACCACTACGTGAGCATGCCCCACATGGCAACCGTGTTCTGGATGGTTGCCGGGCTGGGTGTTGCCACGGCTTGGGTACGACAACGTCCGAACCGCTCTGCCGATGTATAGTCACAGTGCTATGATTTTACTGAGGGATCTGCCATTCTGAGAGTTCCTCGGACCTATGTAAATCAAGCAGTACCGCAGCCGTTTCTCACACCATGGCATGAAGATTGGCATCGATTGTCGCCTGCACTATTACAATCGCACGGGTATAGGTCGCTACATTCGCAACCTCGTGCGAGCGTTGCCGGAATGTGCCATCGGTGATGTGGAGTTAGTTCTCTTCCAAAGCAGACGGGAACGGGAGGCACTTGTCCAAGCGCCGGCAATCCGTTCCCGCAGAGTCATAGCGCCGGCCCATCACCGCTGGGAGCGTTGGCTGCTGGCAACAGAGCTTGCACCGAAGCGCGTAGACGTGCTGCATAGTCCCGACCACGTGGCGCCGAAGCGAATGGGCTGGGAGAGCGTGGTAACGATTCATGACCTTTCCTTCTTGGCGCACCCAGAAGCCTACAGTGCGGAGAGTCTTCATTACTACACAAAGGTCTTTCGCACGCTGCAAAATGCGACCAAAGTCATCGCCGTTTCAGATTTCACTCGGTCCGAGATCCTTGACCGCATCTCCATCGCGCCGGAGCGGGTTACGACGATCTACGAGGCCGTAGATCCAGCCTACTCCCCGCGACCAGCGAGTGAATGCGAGAGCATAAGGATTAGTCTTGAAATACCGGATTCATACATGCTCGTCGTTGGCACCATCGAGGCACGCAAGAATCTCGAGCGCTTGCTCGCGGCATACGCCTTGCTGCCACGCACTGACCGTCCCCATCTGGTCTTCGCCGGCGGACGGGGCTATCACTACGATAGGGTCCTCGAAGCCGTACAAGAACATCGCCTCGAGGACCACGTCACGTTTCTGGGTTTCGTCAGCGACGACGATCTCCCCATGCTCTACTCCGGGGCGGTATGCCTTTTGTACCCATCCCGTTACGAAGGATTTGGCCTGCCCATTCTCGAGGCGATGGCGTGCGGTTGTCCGGTGATTACGTCCAACCACGGCAGCATGGCGGAGATAGCCGGAGACGCTGCCATGCTTGTCGACCCGAACTCCGCCGAGGCGATCGCGGACAGTATCACGACTCTCTTAGGTGATTCGACCCTGCAAGAGCGTATGATCGCCAAAGGGCACGCGCGCGTAAAGCAGTTCTCCTGGCGCGCTACGGCTGAAAAGACGTTAGCCCTGTACCGTGAAGTCGCAGGATCACGCTAATGCGCGTCCTCTTCCTCACGCCCCAACCGCCCTGGCCGCCCCACGCCGGCCCAGCAATTCGCAACTATCAGCTCATCGCCGGCGCTGCCACACAGCACCAGGTTTACGTGTTGTGCTTTGGTGATGCCGGCACCGATCTCTCGGCACTCAACGAGGTATGCAGTTGGGCAGGCTGGGTGGCGCGGCCTCATCCGGCTCTGCGCGACCGCGTCTTGCATCTGCTGCGGAGCTCCGAGCCGGACCTCGCCCTCCGCCTGCAAAGCGAGGCCCTCGCGGAGCGTCTGCGCTTCATGCTGGCAAATCAGCACTTCGATCTCATTCAATTCGGGGGGTTGGAAATGGCCCCGTACCTTCCGGTGGCAAGAGAAGCAAACCCTGGCAGCGTGCTCGTACTCGACGAGCACAATGTGGGGTATCTGCTGCAAGAACGCCTCGCCGCTACGTCGCGGGCGATGGGACGCTGGTATGCACAGCGCCAAGCCCGTCGGCTGCGAGAATATGAGGTAAACGCGCTCGCGGCTAGCAACGGCTGGCTCTGTGTCTCTGAGGTTGATGCAGGCTTCCTTGAGCCACTTGCCAGCGGCAAGCCGCACGCAGTCATACCCACCGGCGTTGATCCTGAAACGCACACTCCTCAGAACATACCCCTCGCTACCTCACCCCGCCTATTCTTCGCGGGTGCGCTGGACTGCCAACCGGATCGGGATGGCTTGCGCTGGTTCTGTACACGTGTCTGGCCGCTCATCCGTGCTGAAGTGCCAACTGCGGAGTTCATCGTTGCCGGCTCCGGCGCAGGCAGAGACCGAGGGTGGCTCCGGCAGCCGGGGGTACAGTCGCTAGGCCACCTCGATGACCGGGAGTTCGCGCAAGCCCTCGGCAGCGCGTGGGTTTCGGTTGTTCCCCTGCGAGCGAGCAGCGGTATGCGCGTGAAGATTCTCGAGTCATTCCTGTGGGCGAAGCCGGTTGTGACCACCAGTATCGGCATCGAGGGTATTGCCGCTACCCCCGACGAACACGTGCGCATTGGTGACACTGCGGAAGACTTTGCCGCGCACGTCGTCGATCTGCTGCGCGATCGCCTGTTGGCGCAAGAGCAAGGCCACGCCGCCAAACGGCTTGCGGAAGAACTTTACGATTGGCGCCGGTTCACCCCTCGCCTCCTGGAATTCTATGGGCGTCTGATGGAGACACGCCATGCCAAGGCCTAGGGTCTCACTCATCTTCACGGTGAGGAACGAAGAAGAGGCGTTGCCTGCGCTGCTGAACTCACTTGAAGAACAGAGTCGCCCACCGGACGAGATCGTCATCGCAGACGGCGGGTCAACCGACGGCACGGTGCCATTGTTGCGAGCATATGCTGCGGCGCGCCAGCGCTCCGTCATTCCGGCGAAAGCCGGAATCCAGTCACGAGTCATCCTGCTTGAACTACCAGG
>VXOZ01000140.1 GCA_009839775.1 Chloroflexota bacterium
CAAAAAACATCAATTCACTTCACTGACCCGCCTCCCCCCCCCCCCCACCCCCCCCCCCCCACACGCGGGGGGTCTCTGTGAGTTCAGACCGAGGTGGGACGTACAACACGAATTGCAGGAAACTCTCATTGGCGCGCGCCTCGACTTCCCAGCAACCGCTCGTCGGGAACGTCAACCAACTCGCCTGAAAGTCACCGACATATCCATCGCCAATTGCTGCCCACAGCGGCGCGGCGTCACCATCCAAGCGGCGTCCTTGCACAAGCAATCGAGAATCGTCCGGCTTGATCCAGCGTACCTTCTGGTTCCCAATACGCCACGGCACTACCTCCGCCCAGATCAGCCTATCGGCGCTGGTAAAGTACGCGCCGTGGGGCAGCGGGTCGCGGTGATCAGAGTCTGGAGGCGTCGCAACAGTCGGTAGGGTCACCGGGCAGTCCGCGCTTTGGGCGGCCTGCGTTTCTCCAGTTGTACCGGGACTCTCCGCCGCATCCGACTTACCAGGCGAAAGCTCACTTGGCGCTACGGCGCAACTCGTGAGAGCGATCCCAAGCGTGAACACAGACATCAGCAGCGCAAGTCGATGAATACCCGTGATCATCCTCCCCTTCCTGCGCCAAACGGTGTCTGTATAGCCCCAATGTGTGCAGATGTACGGCCCCATTTCCGCTACCGTACCCACCGTGCCGGTGCTTCACTCCTTCGGAGATAGCGCTACCACTTTGTCCTATTCTAAACATCGCCAAGCCGAGTGCGGTACCATGAAGGGTGCATTTTTGCATTGAATCCATGCTAGTTAGGAGCTAGAAACTAATGATCGAAGTAGCAGATCGGGTCTTGCCCGTTTCCGCAGACGTGTCCGACAGCGGCGTGCTTGCGATAGGCGGGATGCCTGTCACGGAACTGGCAAGAGAATTCGGCACGCCGCTCTATATCTATGATGAAGCGACCCTGCGCGCGAACATGCGCCGCTACGTAAATGCCCTTAACGCGAATTATCCGGACGCGCTCCCGCTCTATGCCAGCAAAGCCTACTCGGACCCGCACGTGGTCAGGATCGCCGCTGAAGAGGGCATGGGGTTGGACGTGGTCTCGGCGGGCGAGATCGCGGTGGGTGTCGCCGCCGGCTTTCCGCTGGACCGCATGTACTTTCACGGCAACAAC
The DNA here is from genome assembly GCA_009839775.1 of Chloroflexota bacterium. Lineage (GTDB taxonomy): Bacteria > Chloroflexota > UBA11872 > VXOZ01 > VXOZ01 > VXOZ01. The sequence goes on from VXOZ01000140.1 coordinate 1,165, forward strand.
AAGCTGCCCGACGAGCTCGCCTACGCGTTGGAAGTCGGCGTGGGGCGCATCGTGGTGGACAACTTCAACGAAATCGACCTGCTCAACACGATCGCGGGACAGGCGGGCAAACAAGCGCAGATTCTCCTGCGCATCGGTCCCGGCGTCGAAGCGCATACCCATGATTACATCAAGACCGGCGCGCTCGATTCCAAGTTCGGTTTTGCGCTGCCTATCGGTCAGGCAGAAGAGGCCGTAGCCCGGGCGCAGGCCGCGCCCCATCTCGACCTCATCGGTCTGCACGCCCACATCGGCAGCCAGATCTTCGACATCGAGCCGTACGTGGACACCCTTGATCTGCTCATCCAATTCGCGCAAGACATGACCGACAAATACGGCCTACAAATGACAGAGCTTTCCCCCGGCGGCGGCTGGGGTATCCGCTACACCGGCGCCGACGACCCGCCGCCCATTGAAGACCTGGCGGAGACGGTGGCTGCTACCGTGAAAGACCGCATGGCCGCGCTTGGCTGGGACTTGCCGCGCCTGGTGGTGGAACCGGGACGTTCCATCGTGGGACAGGCCGGCGTCGGTCTCTATACCGTTGGCTCGAGCAAGACGATACCGGACGTGCGCAAGTACGTCGCCGTGGACGGCGGCATGGCGGACAACATCCGACCGGCGCTCTATGACGCACTCTACACGGTGCTCGTCGGCAACCGCATGCACGATCCCGCGGAGGAGACGGTGACAATCGCCGGCCGCTACTGCGAAAGCGGCGACGTGCTTTTCAAAGACATAGAGATGCCCAAGCTCAATCCCGGCGACCTGATCGCCGTGCCCAGTTCCGGCGCGTATTGCCTCGCCATGTCCAGCAACTATAACCTGGTGCCGCGCCCGGCAGTCGTGCTCGTGAACGACGGCGCTGCCCGCCTCATCCGCCGCCGCGAGACCCTGGATGACCTTATCCAGCCGCACTTGGATGTCTAAGCGGAGAGGAGTTTCTTAGTGTCGCCGGGAGAACGCATGGGCGCATGCCGCAGAAATCTGCCAAATCGGATTCCAGCGTTCCTCTAGTGTTGACAGTGCTACAGCGAGGCAGCTATAGTGATTCCGGTATTGAGAGGCGTAGTGTAGGCGGATTTCGTTGCCTCGGTGCAGCGATCAAGGAGGAAATGTCATGGCAGATAAGCTCGTACCCCTGATTGGTTCCACTGAAGCCGGCCCTCTGGGCGCAGTGCACTTGCCGCGCCTGTGGCTAAAGGTCTCGCTGGCAACGGCTGGTGCGCTGCACGATGAATATGATGAGTGCGGCGCCGGCTTCGACCAGATGGTGCTGGACGGCCTCAACGTCGACCGCGACGCGGCGCTCGCGTTCTTGCGGAACAACCGACCGTCGTACCTCGAGTTCGAGCAGTGGGTCGTAGACCAGAATGGCGGCAGTATCTCCGCCGAGACCGTAAAGGCCAGCAATGACGCCATCCTCGGCTATAACCATGACGGCGACACCATAGCCGGCATCTGCGAAGCGACCGGGCTTGCCAACGACGGCAACATCACCGATGCCGCCAACCTCAACGCCCTTGACGACTGGCAGGAATTGCACAATTCGCTGTCCGGCTAACGTACGCATAAGGAACGACTGAAATTGCCGTTCGGCCTCCCGCAGTGGTCAGGCCGAACGGCTCTTTATTAGTACCAATGGAATTAGTAGGAAGGGGAGAGAGCCATGGGAAACGACTATGGAACGGTCGGTGTCGTGGGCGTTGGCCGCATGGGCGCGAATATTGCCCGCCATTTGAATGATGAAGGCTATGCCGTCACCGCCGTCTACGATGTGAACGCTGCCATCGCGCAGGAGCTTGCCGGGGAAATCGGCGCGCAGGCCTGCGGTACGCTGGCGCAGGTCACGAGCCTCGCCGACACCATCATCACCGTCGTCACTGACGACGCGGCAATGTATGCCATATTCGCGGAGAGTGGCGACAGCCTGCTGCAAGGCGCCGCTGGCAAACTCTTTGTGAATTGCGCCACCATTACGCCGCAGGTCCACGTGGACGTGGAGCAGCGCGCTGAGGCAGCAGGCGCTCAGAGCCTGGAAGCCTGCATGGCGAGCAGCATCACCCAAGCGCGCGACGGCACGCTCTATCTCATGTGCGGCGGTAACGAGGCTGCCTTCAACCGGGCTAAACCGCTACTGGACACCATGAGCATTTCATTGCGCTACATCGGCTCCGCCGGCAAGGCGGCGCAAGTGAAGGCACTGGTGAACATGGTGATGAATATCAATACGGCGGGTCTCGCCGAGGGTTTGGGCCTGGGCGAGGCGCTGGGTCTTGACAGCGGGATGCTGCAAGAGGTGTTTTCCCAAACCGGCGCAAACTCGCGGGTACTGGAGACCGACGGAGAAGACATGGAGGCCCGTGACCACGAGTGCTACTTCTCCGCGGCGCACGCTTCCAAGGACTCCGGCATTGCGCTGGACTTGGCGGACGATGCCGGCCTTTCCTTGCCGCTAGCGCAGGCGACGAAAGCCCAGTACGACAAGATGATCGACATGGGCCTGGGCGAACTGGATAAGTCCGGCGTGGCGGAATTGACCTATCCCGGTAGAGGCGGCTCGTAGCAGGCGTGCGACTTGAGTGACCGTTCACCCTTCGACAGGCTCAGGGCGAACGGTCACTTTTGCAAGAAGCAAAACCCTATCCGTATGAGCGGATCCCTTCAGAGCATTCACGTTCAACCCCAATTCGTTTACGCTAGCCAATCCGGCCCGAGCAGAAGGGGTAAACAGCAACCGTTCGTGCTGAGTGGGCTTCGCGCCCTTGTCGAAGCATGAACGGTTGCCGCGCAGTAATGCTGTTTCCTTGCCTTTCTAAAAGTATCCAGCCCGGCGCATACTGCCACACAGACAAGCATTGGATCCGGAGCAAAGTGCCCGGCGGGTATGAATTCTCATGGTTGCAAAGCTCAAGTCCAACCTCCTCCTCGTGCTGGCAGCCGTGACTCTGCTCTGGGCCGTGGAGGCAGTGAATCTCATTACAGAGCACACCCTCAGCACCTGGGGCATCCTGCCGCGCACCCTGACCGGACTGCGCGGTATTCCATTGAGCCCGTTCCTCCACGCCAATCTCAGCCATCTGCTGGTGAACACGTTGCCGTTTCTGGTGCTCGGCGGACTCGTTTGCCTACAGGGCAAGCGGGCGTTTCTCGGCGTGTCGCTCTTTATCGTTCTGACCGGCGGGGCGGCGGTGTGGCTCTTTGGGCGCATGGCCTACCACATCGGCGCGAGCGGGCTTATCTTTGGATTCTTTGGGTACCTGGTGGCGCGGGGCTGGTACGAACGCAGTCTCGGGTCGATTCTCATCGCTTTGGTCACCCTTTTCTTCTACGGCAGCCTCGTGTGGGGCGTACTGCCCACCACCTCCTACATCTCTTGGGAAGGCCACCTCTTCGGCCTGCTGGCCGGCATTGTCGCCGCGCGCATCCAGGGCTCGAGTTCAAAAGAGCAGCCGGCCTGACCGCATCCGCAGTAGGCGACTATCCGGTGTAGGGGCACTTGCGGTCAATGATAATTGTTGGACGGATCCCCGGTTTCAAGCACGCAAGCAGACTTCCGGTAGTGCAGGTTTGCAACCTGCGCCCGCAAGGCGCAAAAAGCTGCAGAACACAGCACCACATGAATTTGCGCCTTCTGTGCGACTATGCCGGAATCCCCTTGCGCTCACATGCGCGCGGCAGATGCTGCTCCAGCCACTTGCCCTGCTCCGTGACGAAGTACTCCAAGAGCGCGCGGCCCGCCTCGGCGGTGGCTACCTCCGCGTCGCTCTCAGCGTATGCTCCCCAACTGCCGTCGGGCGCGAGCTTATCCCACGTCATGTAGTCCATGTAAGCCTGTTCGTCTTCCGGTATGGCGCTGCCGAACGTACCGGGCAGAACGCAATCCGGCGCGAGATAGAGCGCCAGGGCGCGGGACTCCGCGCCGCCATGCACTTCACCGCGGCCGGCGAGACCGGCGTGGGCGCGGGCCTCATCCCACACGATCCCGCCGCCCTGATGCGCGTTAACGACCACGATGTCCGCAAATTGCCGGTTGATGTGCTTGATGAAGGCCGTGAGCCAGTACGAGCCGCCGTGACCGCACGTGAGCACCTGCTTGCGAAAGCCTTGGGCCCTTAGACCGGTCACAATTTCTTCCAACACGAGCATCACGGTACCGGGTCGCAGTGTGACCGTGCCCGGGAACGACGCGTGCTCTTCAGCCGTATTGAACGGCAGGGTCGGCAGCACGTAGGCGTTGAGCCGTTTGCCGAACGCCCGCGCGAAATACGCGGCGACGAGGGTATCGATGTGCAGCGGCAAGCATGGTCCACACTGCTCGGTGGACCCGACGCTAATGACGGCCGTGTCAATACCGGCGTCGGCAAGTTGCCTTGTTGTGTTTTGGAAAGAAAGCATGTGCCAAGCCTTGAATCTATTCGCTCAAGATTAACAATTAACCTACACTAGATATTCACGTTGCACTCTTATGGCATTTTGAGCTAGAATGAAGACAAACAGGAGGTCATGTCTGTGGAGAGTTATGAGTTCATAGGATCTCTAGCCGTGACAGTAATGGCGGTTGCGGCTCTCATTTGGCGTTTTGAGACTCGCATCTCTGGTGTTGAAACACGCATTTCGGACTTGTCTGATCGCGTGTTTCGCATTGAGGGCCTGCTAGAAGGCTACTTTCTGCAAGCGAGCAAGAAAGAGGAGTAACTACCGCTTCCGGGACCACCGCAGTCCGCTGCATACGGCAAGACAAGTAAGCCCGCCTAGCACAAAGCAGGCGGGTATTTTCTATACCAATACCGGATAGAGAAGCTCATCGAACGATACCGCGCGATTATTGTGGTCGATGCTCAGGCGCACGGCCTCGGCGATAGCGGTACCGACGACGGCCTGCTGCGGCAGAGGCCGCGACTTGGCAAACTCGGCGAGCATGTCGCGCTGTGCCTGCAGCGCCTGGTCCGCGTCCATGCCCTCCGTCTCGTGCAGGATGCGCCGCGCGTCGTGTACGCCCTGCATCACGCTGTCATAGCCATATCCTACGTACTCGGTGCCCTCGCCGTCCCACGGGTCATAGTGCTTGAAGAAGTTGGGGTTGAAGTGCTCGAAACCCTTGTCCTGGGTGACAAAATGCAGCTTGCGGTCCTTGTGGTCGGCCCAATACTCGCCCTGCGTGCCGGAGAGTTGCATTCCCTGGTTGGTAAGCGCGCTATTTGCCTCCGCGCACACCCATGAGGTCTGCACCCACAGCACCGAGCCGTCAGTCCACTCGATCACGCCCTGCACGGCATCGAAGGCATCCTGGCCCTGCGTCGGCAGGAACTTCTTCTGGCCGTACCCCCAAACTCGCTTGGGCTTGAGACCGGTGATGAAGTAGTACGCATCGGCGTAGTGGACGCCGATGTATTCAAACGGAGAGCTTTCCTCGGCCCACAGGGAAAAAATATCCAGCGGCATTTCGCGCCGTTCCTCGATCCAGGCGTGGCCGTGGAGCATCTCGCCCAGGTGTCCCTGCCGGTAGTAGCGCTGGGCGGCACGGATGGCGCGGTCGTGGCGCTTGTGGTAGTCGGTATAGACGTAGATGCCCTTGTTCTCAGCGGCGGTCAGAATCGTGTAGACGTCGGAAACCTTGAGGCAGAGCGGCTTCTGTACTACCACGTGGTGGCCGCGCTCAATGGCCGCCAGGATCATCTCGGTATGGAGATGGTCGGGGGTCGCCACCATGACCACGCCATGAGGGTCGAGATCGTCCAGAGCGGCCTTATACGAATCGGGGAACGAAGCCTCGGGATCAGTCGTATCCGGGTCGGGATAGCCCCGAAACGTGTGGTCGGGAAATAACTCACGGACTTTGCTAAGGGTGCTCGCCCGCCGCGAGGCGATGCTCACGTCACCCACCACGCCGCGGTCTTGTTCCTGAAAGAGCGTCGGGATGATCACGTCCTGGCTGATCATGCCGCCGCCAATGAGGAGTATTGGTACTCTACCGTCCCATGCCATTAGCCTCTTACCTCGGGTTCTCCAATTGCGTTCTGCCAACTGTGAGTCAACAAACTTCTAATTGCGCGTCGTCGCGGCTGTTTGGCACTGCGCGCGCAGCGGCAGTCTACCATAGCGCCAGCCCTTCCTCAAAGAAACCCACTCACCGGCAGATTCACGCACTCCGGGGCATCTTCTTCGGTAGCGCAGGTTTGCAACCTGCGCGGGCGTGGCATACAGGCACGACACGTCCTGCCCCTACCGGTACGTGCGCACTCCTAGCCCGTGCTCAAATCAGGTCACGCTCACCAAAGTTGAATTTCCATTTGCGCGAAAGAGGCGGTTCGTTGATGATCAGATACTTGCAGAATCATCGCCTTCGTTGTTTGACAAACCTACCTATCCGGCACGATACTTGATACCGAAAGTACTGTTGTCATGCGCATAGGAGGCAGAGCAATGCAAGGCAAACGCAGTCGAGTGACACGCCGGTTCCTGCTCCAAGGAGCCGCAGGCGGCGCGGGCATGCTGGCCTTGGCAGCCTGCGGGACCGCGACCATGATGCCTGAAGCGGGCGAAGCCCCCGCAGAAGAAGAGTCCAAGGCCGAAGAGGCGCCCCAGGCGATGGAGCCCACCGTCGTGAGCGCGCTCATGGTGCTGCAGGGACAGAACGAGACGTGGATCAACTCCTGGAATACCATCTTCGCCAACTTCGAGGCCGCAAACCCCGAATACACAATGGAAATCACCGACTCCACATTTGGCGAAGTCACCACCAAGGCCGGCGCCGCCCTGGCGGCCGGCATCTCCTTTGACGACATCTATGGCTACTTCGGCTGGCTGGGGCCGTTTGTCGACGGCGGGATCATCCAGCCGGTCACGCCATTGCTGGCGAAAGACACCGATGTCTCGCCGGACGACTTCTACGAATCCGGCATTCTCAAGTACAAAGGTGTGGCGTACGGCCTGGCTTGGCTGCTCACCGCACACCCCATCTGGTCCAACAATGACAAATTTGTCGAGGCCGGCTTGAAGACTCCCGCCGAACTGGAAGCCGAAGGCAATTGGACGTGGGATGCCGTGCTTGAGGCCGCAACCAGACTCACCGTGCGTGAGGGCGATGAGATCACGTTTGGCGGCCTGCGCATCTATCCCACGCACACGTCCTACCTGCCCTACTATGCCTGGGCGTGGGGCGCGGACCTGTGGAACGAGGGGTGCACGCAAGCCACGTTCAACACGCCGGAGTTTGCCGACGCGGTGCAGTTCTGCGTGGACCTCTTTGCCAAGCACAAGGTAATCGGCGGCAACTTCCTCGAAGGCACCCTGGGCATGTTCGAGCGCGCCACCGGCGGCGTGCGCCAGTTCGAGGAGCGGATCACGGCCAACGATCTCTTCGAGATCGGCATGGCGGGACGTCCAAAGGGGCCGAACGGCGATAGCGCAACCGTCATGACGCCCATCGGTATCTTCATCGGCGAAGGCGCCAAGAACCCCGAGGGCGGCTGGGCCTTCCTCAAATACACGGTGAGCGCCGATGCCTTGCCGGAGGTGGCTGCCACCGGTCAGGGCCGCTTCACGGCCAACAAACACCTGGAGCCGCTGACGCTCTTCCCATATGAAGACCCCGAAGTCTATAAGCGGATGGCGGCTGAGGGCCGGCCGGTGCCGCAACTGCTGAAGCAAGGCGACTTCAACACCGAGTGGCGTGCCACCTGGGACGCCATGGTGGAGGGCTCGCTTACCGTCGCCGAAGGCATGGCGAAGACGCAAGAGCAGGTACAGGGCTGGATCAACGAGGGCGGCTGCCTGCGCTAGAAGCGCGGCGGCACAGCGCATCGTTGCATTAGCGCTGAGAAACTAGCGAACGCTGGTAGGGGCACTCATCAGTCGCTGGCGGAGCGCTCGTAGTGTAGGGGCACGATAAATCGTGCCCCTACGTGTTATAACCGCTTCTCTCCCCCAAAGATACTCATGCAACTCTCTGTCACGCTATGTGCTTAGCCCGACGGCGATGACGTAGATGGATTCCCGCTTTCGCGGGAATGACGGACTGCGCATCCCTCGCGCTACCCGCTCACATTCGTTGTATTACACGCCGGCTTGAACAGACAATTGATGCACTTCCGACTAAGCGCGACCGGTATCCGCGCTGCCTGGATTGTTTGACCATCACTCTCCCATGGCACCATACTCAAACGCAGTAACACAGAATTTGTCCGACTAGGAGACTGAAAGTTGGCAAACAACCGGAGGCGAATGACCCGCCGGTTTCTCTTGAGCAAAGCCGTGCGCGGCGCGAGCGTGCTCGCGTTGGCAGCCTGCGGCGAGACGTCCTCTTCACCGGAATTCGAGGAATCACCGCAAGCAGAGACCGAGGCTGTGGAAAACCCCAAGGCTGGGAAAGCCACCCTCGTTAGTGCGCTTATGGTACTGCGGGGACAAGACCCGGTTTGGATTGACTCGTGGCACACCGTTTTTGCCAGTTTCCAGGCCGAGCACCCCGCATACAAGCTGGAAATCAATGATTCTACGTTCGGTAGCGTCACCTCCAGGGCCTTGACGTTTATGGCTGCCGGTTTCACCTTTGATGCTATTTATGGCTTCATTGACTGGCTGGGGCTGTTTGCAGACGCCGGCATCATTCAGTCGATCAATCCCTTCCTGACGTCAGACACAGAAGTCGCCACGGACGACTACCATGACTACGGCGTCCTAGGACACAACGGCATTGTCTACGGACTCGCCTGGCAGCTTACCGCGCATCCAATCTGGTTCAACGCCGACCGGTTTCAGGAGGCCGGTCTGAAGACGCCCGCGGACTTGGAAGCCGCGGGCAATTGGACCTGGGAGGCGGTGCTGGATGCCGCCGTGAAGCTCACCAAACGCACAGGCAGCGGCATCGCCTTCGGCGGCTTGCAGGTCTTTCCCATGTTCACGTCGTTTCTGCCCTACTACGCCTGGGCGTGGGGTGCTGACTTGTGGGATGAAGGCTGCACCCAAGCCGCATTCGACACCCCGGAGTTTGCTGACGCCGTGCAGTATTGCGTTGAT
>VXOZ01000222.1 GCA_009839775.1 Chloroflexota bacterium
AATGAACCGGGTACTGGATTTTGACGCAGAGGCGGGGTTGATCACGGTCGAGGCCGGCATCTACTGGCCGGAACTCATCGCAGCCTGTCGGCAAGCCGACCGCGAAGACACGCCGCAGTGGGCGATCGCGCAAAAGCAGACGGGCGGCGATCGCATGAGCATCGGCGGCGCGCTGGCTGCGAACGTGCACGGCCGCGGCCTGCGCATGCGACCCATCATCAATGATGTCGAATCCCTCGTCCTCGTCGATGCCAGCGGGAACATCCAGAAGTGCAGCCGCGCGGAAAACGCCGAACTGTTTCGACTGGTTATCGGCGGGTACGGTCTATTCGGCGTGGTCTATAGTGTCACGCTGCGCTTGGCGCCGCGACAGAAACTGCAACGCGTCGTCAGCGTCATCGACATTGAGGAACTCATGCCGGCGTTCGAACAGCGCATTGCCGATGGGTTCCTCTACGGTGACTTTCAGTATTCGATAGATGATTCTGCTGCCACCTATCTTACACGAGGCGTGTTTTCCTGCTACCGACCCATTTCTCTGGACACGCCTATTCCCAACGATCAACTGGAGTTATCCGTCGACGATTGGCGGCGCTTGATCCTCTATGCTCATGCGAATAAACCGCAAGCCTTCGAGGAGTACGTCGCCCACTACCTCGCTACGGACGGTCAAATCTACTGGTCGGACTTGCATCAGCTTGGCTACTACGAGGAGAATTACCATCGCGCGCTTGACCAGTACCTCCATGCCCCCGCGCCCGCAACGGAGGTTATCACCGAAATCTACGTGCCGCGCCATGCGCTGGCGCAATTCATGTACGCTGTCCGCGAAGACTTTCGGCGGCACAAGACCGAGGTGGTCTATGGCACTATCCGCCTCGTTGAGCGTGATGAGGAGAGTTTCCTCGCGTGGGCGCGGGAGAGTTTCGCCTGCATTATCTTCAATCTGCACGTGTCTCACACGCCGGAGGGTCAGGAGGATGCCGCCGCTGCTTTTCGCCGCCTGATTGACCGAGCCATTCAACTCAACGGCAGTTACTACTTGACGTACCACAAGCACGCCACACGCGCACAGGTGGAGCAGTGCTACCCGCAGTTCTCGGAGTTCCTCCGCCTCAAGCAGCGCTACGACCCGGACGAGCGCATACAGAGCGACTGGTATCGCCATTACACCACTATGTTTTCGGATGCGACCATTGAGGCGATGTAACAGCCTGGGAAGCGAGTGGATGAGACACTATCTGGAGTGTTCATTTGTGTCCCGTGCACCTAATGAGCGTGTTCCTTAGTCCTTGCGAACACACTCTCCAAGGAGAAGCAACCCATCAAAATCCACGAACCCATGACAGTTCTCACCGACGTTGTGCTTGGGATCTGTAACGCACGGTGGGGCATCGCACTGCTGCGGCAAGGGTGCGCGCAGCGGCAATACTCGCAGGTGCTCTGGGGTATCGGCTTCCTTGCAGCAGCCATGGCGGCAATCCTAGGCGGCATCTCGCATGCCGTGGGCGATCAGTCACCGTCGACGCGGCGCAAGCTGTGGCAGGGGACAACCCTGGCAGCGGGATTCACCAGCGCAAGCATGTTCGCGAGCACCGCGCTTGCTTGCACGACGCGACCGCTGAAGGGCAAGCTCCTCGTGGTCATCGTGGCTAAGCTGCTGGCTTACTGCGGTTGGATGGCGGCCCACGACAGATTCATCTATGTCATTATTGACTACGGCACGGCGATGGCGGGCATCGTCGCGTTCCACGGACCGGCCGCTCTGCGCAGGAGCGCCTCCGAGTCACGCTACATCGTGGGTGGCGTCTTGGTCTCCCTCGCCGCTGCGTTCATCCAGATGCGCAAGGTCACGCTTCATCGCCACTTCAACCACAATGACCTGTATCATCTCATACAGATTGGCGCCTGCTACCTTTTCTACAGAGGTGGGCGGCTGTTGCAAGATCAACGGGAGCCGTCGACGAACAGAACTCCATCTGAGGTCAGTGGTAAGTCATGAATTCCCACTCTCGAAGCCTTGACTGATAGCGAGCGCAAGTTGCCAGGGAGAATCAAACGCCACTCCCGTTAGCGTAAGGTCGCATACGTATATCCGAGAGGGAGCAATGCTATGTCGCAGGAGACCAAGCAACGCATCTCAATCCCATTCCTTGCCCGGATCAGCCTCTTCTGGCTGGGACTTTCGACTGTCTGGGCCGGTCTGAACGTTGTCTACCTGCCCGACCGGGTAGAGACACTTGTGGGTTCGGCGAATAAGGGCACATTTCTTGGCCTGTTGGTCTCGACCGGACTCGTTGTCGCCATAGTTGTCCAGCCGGTTATGGGCGCCGTTAGTGACCGGTCCACCTCGCGATGGGGCCGCCGCAAACCGTACATGCTCTTGGGCTCACTCGTGAGTGCCCTCTTTCTGCTACTCATGGCCGCTGTCAGCACCTATGCCCTGCTCTTCGCGGCAGTGATTCTGCTCCAGGTTTCGGCCAACAGCGCACACGGACCATACCAAGGCATCATTCCCGATCTTGTGCCACAAAATCAGCGGGGTCGGGCATCGGGGTTCTTCGGCCTCGCCAATCAAATCGGAGTCCTATTGGGCGCGCTCGTTGCGGGGCAATTCCTGGATCGCGGGCAGCCTGGCAACTACCATTTTGTCGCCGCTGGCGTTCTCGTGTTTGTGGCAGTGGTCTCTGCCCTCACTATCCGCGAGGAGCCGTTGGCGGAGAAGCCGGAATTCACCGGTGTATTCAGCGAGTTTCGCACGCGCCTTGCAGAGCTGCGCACCAGGCCCGGCTTTGCCTGGATACTGCTCTCACGTCTGTTCTTCTTCATGGGACTGCTTGCGGCAGACCAGATTCTGCTGTACTTCATACGAGAGCGCTTGGGCATGGATGAGAACGCGGGACTTTACGTGACCATGGCGCTTGCGGTGCTCATCGTAATGGCGGGAGTGGTCACGGTGCCGGCGGGTTGGATGTCGGATCGGACTGACAGACGAAAACTGGTGTTTGCCGCCTGCAGCGTCGGAGTGATTGCATCCGGGGTCTTGCTCTTCACGGCGAATCTCCCTATGCTCCTCGTTGCCTTTGCAGTCCTGGGAATGGCGGTGGGCCTGTTCGTTGCCTCAGATTGGGCCTTGGCGATCGATCTCATTCCCGATCCGAGAGCGCCGGGCCTGTACATGGGACTGACTAACCTTGCCACCGGCGGCGGAGACGCCCTCGGGAGCCTCAGCGCGGGCGTGGTGCTGGATACCTTCAATAGGATGCAGCCGCTGCTTGGCTACACCGCCGTATTCATCATGATGGCGGGGTTCTTTGCGCTCAGCGCGGCAGTCATCCTAAAGGTACCGAGAGTCTACATGGGGGAATAGCGTGCTGTGTCTTTCGCAAGAAATCGAAGGCCCTGAGAGCCGGGGCACACAGTGGGAATCGAATCTAAAGAAGAAACGCCTGGCAGGACTCGCCTAAAGCCGATCTGACACTTGTGGCCACTACTCGGCAGCCTAATCCACGCCCAACTGCCTTACGCCAAGACTCCACCCTTTTGTGCCACGAGCATCTCTTGCAAGGTGCGGCGGTCGACGTGCTCGTCCGGTTCTGCGCCATCCATGGGGCAGACGCCAGCCGGACACACCCTTTCGAGAATGTGGGCCTCGTACTCTTTGCGGAAGTTCCGCACGGTGCTGACCACCGGCCACGGCGCAAACTGGCCGAGTCCGCAGAACGAGGCGCCCATCATGTCGGTGGAGGCGTGTTCGATGAGGTCCATGGTGTCCGGCGCGGCTACACCGTGGCGGACGCGCTCGAGCAACATCCGTAGTACCCGTGTGCCGTCGCGGCAGGGGAAGCAGAAGCCGCACGACTCTTCCTCAAAAAACGTCGCATCTCGTATCGCTGCGTCGACGACGCACGTATGATCATCCATTACAACGACGCCCGCCGTGCCGAGGATGGTGCCTGCGGCCTGCACCGGCTTGAAGTCGAGCACTAAGTCAATCATGTCGGCGGGCAAGATTGCGCTGGAGGCTCCGCCTGGTTTCCAGGCTTTGAGCGCGCGGCCTTGCCAGACACCGCCGCCGTGCTCGTAAATCAGCTCGCGTGCGGTGGTACCCATGGGCAATTCGTAGGCGCCGGGGCGCTCCACGTGACCCGATAGACAGTAAATGTTGAGCCCCGCGCCTTCATTGACCCCCAGGTTACTCCACCACTCACCGCCATTGAGAACGATGTCAGGCAAGTTCGAGAGCGTTTCCACATTGTTGATGAGCGTCGGTTTGCCAAACAGTCCTTCGTTGGCCGGGAAGGGCGGTCGCGCACGCGGGTAGCCGCGCTTGCCTTCCAGGGAGTTCATGATGGCCGTCTCTTCCCCGCAGATGTACGCGCCGGCTCCGCGTCGCAGGTGCATTTCCACGGAGAAGTCGGTGCCAAGGATGTTCTTGCCAATAAAGCCGCGCGTGTAGGCCTGCTCGATGGCGTGCTTGACCCGTTCGTAGGCCAGGAAGTACTCACCGCGGATATAGATGAAGATGATGGAGCAGCCGGTGGCGTACGCCGCCAGCAAGCAGCCCTCCACAAGGAGATGGGGGTCTTCCTCGCCAATGATGCGATTGGAGAAGGTACCGGGTTCGCTTTCATCGAAATTGCAGAGCACGTACTTGGGCTGTCCACGGGCACCCACCAGGAAGTTCCACTTCATCGCGGTGGGAAAGCCCGCTCCGCCCCGGCCGCCCATATTCGACGCCCGCACTTCTTCGTGCACGGCTTCGGGAGTCATTTCCGTCAGGGCCTTGCGCAGGGCCGCATAGCCGTCGTGGGCCACATAGGACTCTATGTCCTGCGAATTATCGTTATGTATGCGCCGCAGACAGATTTGTTCCATGCCTTACGTTCCTCGCGGTCGGCGGGTCATATCTTTGCACAATCCTTAGCCATTGATGGTTGTCACGCAAGCCTGTACCTTGGCGAGTGCTTCCTCTGCGGAGACTTGCCCAACGGCCTCTTCATTGACGAGGAGCGCCGGCGCCTGCTCGCAGAGTCCTAAGCACATCACTTCTTCGACTTCGAACGCATCGTGCTGCTGCTTGGCCGCCTCTTCCAACGTATGGAGGATTTCCTGCGCGCCCCGCAGGTGACACGAGAGGTTTACGCAAACACGGGCGATCACCGGTGGCTTTGGCTCGAAGAAGAACATCGTGTAAAACGTCGCGACCCCGTAGAGTTGTGCCTTTGTGAGACCCAGCGCCTCTGCCACCATTCCCACCGCCTGAGGTTCCAGGTAGCCGAAATGACGCTGCACAGCGTGAAGCATGTCGAGTGTCGAGCCAGGCTCTTGTCTACATTCCTCAATATCACGAGACAAGGCTGCGTACTTGGCAGCCTCTGCGCTCTCTACTTTGCCCGGTTGCTTAGCCAATACGACCCTCCGCTGTGATTCCGTTTCGGCGGCAATACGTCCTATTTGTCCCGTTTGGTGAATATGTCCATATCGCTGCTGTGACCCGGGGCCAGCCGCGCGTCGGGGTTAATATACCGCACCGCTTGATTTACTGCCATTCCCGCTTCAGAGGCCCCACAGGCAATCAAGTTTATCTTCCCTTCGTAGGCGGCAATATCACCGGCCGCGTAGACGCCGGGCCGGCTGGTTTCCATCGTGGCGGGATCAACCTTTATGCCCTTCTTGCCTTCAAGCTCGACCCCCCACTTACGGATGACGGTTGTATCCATCAAGAAGCCAATGCAGATGAGGATGATGTCAACCTCAAGATCGAAGGTCTCTTTCGACTGGAGATTGATGATGGTAACGCCCGTGAGCGTTCCGTTATTGACGTGCAATTGGTTGGCCTCGTGCCGCGGAAAGTGCACGTCAACTTCAGACATGATCAACTGGCGGACCGTTGCCTCGTGCGCTTGCCAGACCGGGAGGCGGTGGATGAGCGTGACCATCTTGGCCTCTTTCTCAAGCGCAAGCGCCCAGTCGAGCGCCGAATCCCCGCCGCCGATGACCAAGACGCGCTTGTCGCGGAAGAGGTCCATATTCTTGACGGTATAGAATATCTGCGTATCTTCAAATGGCTCAACGCCTTCAAGCCTCAGTTTGCGCGGCGCAAAGGCGCCATTGCCGTTGGCAATGAGCACCGTCTTGCTCTTGAACTCTTCACCGCTCTGCGATCGCAGCACGTAGATGCCGTCCTGCTCTTCAAAGTCTAAAATCTTCTGGGAAAGGTGGATCGGATACTTCCACTGGTCGGCCTGCTCGTACATTGCCGACACAAGATCTTTGGCAAGAATCGCGGGAAAACCGGCCATGTCATAGACGTATTTTTCTGCATAGAGCGCTTGAAGAGCACCGCCTATTTCATCCATCGCTTCTACGAGCTGCGTGTCGAGGTGCCGCACACCGGCATAGAAGAGCCCAAATAAACCTGTTGGGCCGCCACCGACAATCGTGAGGTCTTTTACTCCATTCTCGCCCATCTTGCCGAACTCCTTCCTGCAATCCCATTAGTCCTTTTTTCAATCCTGCTCTCACGTCACCCCCATGAGCAGATCGCCCGCACGCATTCGCCCAACGTTCAAGGGACGCGGAGCGTTAACGCGTGCTGGTTGTACCGTTCTCAGTTGACTCAGCCGCTTGGTAGGCTTCCTCCAGCAATTCCATAGTATGAATCGACCGGGTGGAGACGCCACCGGCAGCTAAGGCGTTATCCATTTGCAGCATACAGCCTGGATTGCCGACCACCACGTAGTCGGCTGCGGTGTTCTCGATGTTCTTCACTTTTGGCGCGACGACGCGCTGCGCCATATCGGCCTGCACGATATTGTAAACCCCTGCGCTGCCGCAGCAGTGATCGGAATTCTTCATCTCTACAAATTCAAGCTCCGGAATCGCTTGCAGCAAGGCACGCGGCTGCGCGCGCACGCGCTGCCCGTGCGCCAGGTGGCAGGCATCCTGATAGGTCACGCGTTTTGCAACGGGTCCAAACGACGTATCCACTTCGACTTCAGCCAGGAACTCGCTGATATCCTTCACTTTATCCGAAAACTCACGCGCACGATCCGCGTACTTTGGATCACTTTCTAGCAGAACATCGTACTCTTTCAGCGCGGTACCGCACCCGGCGGCGTTGCTGATGATGACGTCCAGGTCGTAGGGTTCAAAAGCGTCGATGTTTTGGCGGGCAAGGTCTTTCGATGTTTCACGGGCGCCGGCATGCGTGCTGAGCGCGCCGCAACACCGCTGGCTCTTGGGGATCACCACCTCACACCCATTGCGCGTGAGCACGTTGACGGTCGCCCGGTTCGTCTCACCGAAGAAGTACGGCATGATGCAGCCGGTTACGAAACCCACACGGTGTTTGGTTTCACCCCGCGCGGGCACGACTTCTACCTTCGGCGCGGCATAGAACTTGTCAGATAGCTTGGGCAGCAGTGTCTCAGCCTGACCAAACGTGCCAAAGAGTTTCAGGATGCCGCTGCTTCGTACGAGCTTCTGCAAACCGGAAAACTGGTAGAAGCGGAGAATTTTCGCCAGCACATTCAGACGGCGTGGATATGGAAAGAGTTGCTTGAACACCAACCAGCGCAGCGAGCGCGGAAACGCACCGCCCGGCTTTACGAGAGTGGCCTCGCCGCGCGCCGCCTCGATGATCTTGCCATACTGCACTCCCGAGGGGCACGCCGTCTCGCAGGCCCGGCAGTCAAGACAGAGAAATATGTGCTTCAGAAAGGTCTCATTGATGGGAATACGCTCTTCCTTGGCAGCCTTGACAAGGTAGATGCGGCCGCGCGGGCTCTCCATCTCCAGGCCCGTCTCGCGGTAGGTGGGACAGGCGTTGAGACAGAGGCCGCAGTGTACGCATTGAGCCAGGTCTTCGTCAGAAAGACCCTCAAAGCGTACCCGCTCGTCATCGTTGTCCGGGATTACGAGTCCCGGCTGACCGACATCGGTTTTCACGTTTGCTCTATTCACCCGACTATTGTGGAAATGCCCCTAAATGCCGCTCACAAAGCGTCCTGGATTGAGAATGTGGTGGGGATCGAAGGTCTGCTTCAGGTTCTTCATGATTTCCAAGCCTTGCGGGCTTGGCCCCCACACGTCGAAGGCGGTCTTGAGCGCCACCGTCCCTCGCTGCAGTACGAGGCTGCCCCCATGCTCCTGACTCACCGCGCGGGCATGGTGCAAAAAACTGAGAAGCGCGGCCACAGGAGACGTTTGGTCCGATAGCTCTTGACTCTCTTGATGCCCCGAAAGAAGTCCGCACTGCAGAGAGCCATTGAGAGGATCGGCAACAACTCCTACCCCTACTGAGAGTGGCTCAGCGGAGCGTGCCAGTTCCGCGTAGACGTGCCGCAATTGCGAGGGCACGGCGTTCGCCTGGAACAGGATGTTTTCTGGAGAACTGTCCGCCCCTACGTCCACGCACTGTTGCCACAGGGATGCGCTTTCCGGCTCGTCAACTACCTCGGTTTCATTCGCGCCCGCTTCAGCACCTGCATCTGACGCATCGCGCACTTGCCGCTTGACGGCACCCTGCGCGCCCATGAAGCGCACAAGCAGCACGTGGGCGCCACGCACTGCGCCAAACAGACACTGCTGCGCCACCGCATTGCCCACCGCCGCCGCCACGGGCTGATGCGCGCGTATAGCGGCGGCTGCCGTAAAGGCCGCCTTGCTGTCAGCAAACGTGAATACAAGGGTCTGGTCCGCCTTGGGCAGGGGATACACCTTGAACGTCGCCGTGGCAATCACCCCCAACGTCCCAAGCGCGCCGACGTGCAGTTTGTGAAGACCGAACCCGGCCACGTTCTTGACGACTTCACCGCCGCTCTTGACGAGGGTGCCGTCACCTTGGACGAACTGCATTCCCATCACCAGGTCCTTAGCCGTGCCAAACATGTAGCGTAACGGCCCGCACGCATTTGCCGCCACGGCTCCCCCAATCGTGGCCCGGTCGGGCAGCGGCACTTCGAGCGGCAGCATCTGGCCGTGTTCGCGGAGCGTCTCTTGCAGGCTGGCGATAGTCACACCTGCCTCGGCGGTTACGATGAGGTCGGCGGGCTGGTATCCCGCAATCGCCCTGAGATTGCCTGTGCAAAGCGCCACCTCCGCAGCCGTCGGCGGTGCGCCTAGGTCAAGCATCGTGCCGCCGCCGACAAGAATGGTTGCAGCTTCAGCCCGGTTCAGCTCGCCAACTACCGCAGCCAATTCAGTAACTGATTTTGGCGCAACACCCAGCGCCGGTTGCTTGCCGTCAACGGTAGGAGTCTCGTTAGTGATCGCCTCATCTGAGACAATCTGCGCAAGCTGGGTGTGGAGGGTCTCAGTCAGCAAGGCGTAATTGCATCCTACTTCCAGACCGCAGCAGCCGTTGCATGGACTGGGGCCTTGCCGATGTGGATTTTTGCCGCATGCGGCCCTTCACCGGTGGGAAACACCTTCGTGGGATTGAAGAGCCAGTCGGGATCGAAGGCGCGCTTGAGCTTGCGCATGGCTTCCAAATCCTCTTCGCTGTAAAGCCAGTCCATGTACTCTTGCTTCTCCGTACCGATGCCGTGTTCTCCCGAGAGCGAGCCGCCAGCGTCAATGCATGCGCTGATGATCTCTTCTCCCGCGGTAATTACGCGCCGCACTTGGTCGCTATCGCGCACGTCGAAGAGCAGGTTCGGATGCAGATTGCCGTCACCGGCGTGGAAAACGTTGGCGATGATGATGTCATGGCGTGCGGCCACATCTTCGACAAAGCGCATGATTTCCGGCAGCTTGGTGCGCGGCACCACGCAGTCCTGAATGTAATAGTTCGGCGCCAAGCGGCCGAGTGCGCCAATGGCGCCTTTGCGCCCCTTCCAAACGGCCTCCCGCTCGGCGGCCGTCTGCGCCACCCTGATTTCACGGGCGCGCGCTTTGCGGCAGAGACTCAGAATAGCCTCCCGCTGCTCATCGAGTTCTTCCTGCATGCCGTCAATTTCGATGATGAGCACACCACCGGCGTCGTAAGGATAACCGACGTTATGCGCTTCCTCGATAGCGCGGGTGACAACCTGATCCATGATCTCAAGCGCAGCGGGGATAATGCCGTTGCCAATAATGGCTGAGACCGCCTCGCAAGCGTCCGGCACACTCTCAAAGATAGCCAGATAGGTCTCAACTGCCTCCGGCATCGGCAGGAGCTTGACCAGAATCTTTGTAACCACGCCCATAGTG
>VXOZ01000107.1:0-5501 GCA_009839775.1 Chloroflexota bacterium
GTATGTGTACAGCAGTCCCCGGCCTGCCACGGTAAAGCAGGATTCAGGTATTTTGCAGGAACTAAAGCAAAGACTCGTGCTACTCTTATGAAAGAGGGAGCAAGCCTTATCCCATCCCAGTTAACCGGCGGTTGACTGCCATGTCCACGTTAGTATAGCTTGGAATGCGTAAATCGGGTCCTTGGTTGTGCGAGACCGAGTATTTCACCACCTGCAAGAGGTAGTAAGTAGTTCGCAGGCGTGGAAGACAAGGGTGTCCTTCTTATAGAGAAGAGAGAGGAAACGGCATGAGTACGATTGCCATCGTCACTGATAGCACGAGCGACCTCGATCCCGCGATTGCCGCAGAGCAGCACATCACCTTGGTGCCGGCGCACGTGCGTTTTGGCGATATCGACTACAAGGATGGTGTGGACATCACCGGCGAGCAGTTCTACGCAATGCTCGCGGAAGCGGAAGATTTGCCGCAGACCTCGCAACCCTCGGTAGGAGAGTTTGTCGAAGTCTACCAAGGACTTGCACAGGACCACGAACACATCGTTTCGCTGCACGTCTCCGGCAAGCTGAGCGGCACGATGCAGTCAGCGTTGACTGCCATGCAACAGATGCAAGAGGAGTCTTCTTGCAAGATTCACGTGGTCGACACGCAATCGGCTTCATTAGGTCTCGCGTACATGGCGCTAGAGGCCGCACGGCTGGCTGGAGAGGGCGTTGAACCGGACCGCATTGTGAATCACGTCAAGTATGTAGCGGACCTCATGCACGTCGCCTTTACGCCCGAAACGCTGGAGTACCTGCGGCGCGGCGGACGACTTGGCGCGGCGTCGCATCTAATAGGCTCCCTGCTGCGGATTATGCCGGTGCTCATCCTCGAGGATGGCGCAGTTGAAGTCCTGGAGAAAGTGCGCACCCGTTCGCGTGTTGTCGAACGCATGGTGCGCTATGTGGAGAGTGTGGCAGGCTCGGAAGGTTCGCTCACACATCTGGGAGTCATGCACGCAAATGCGCCGGAGTTTGCCGGAGAGTTGCAGGAAGCGATACTTGAGCGGGTTTCTACGGAGAACGTCATTAACGGCACATTCGGTCCGGCAATCGGCACACATGCCGGGCCGGGGGCCGTCGGCATAACGTTTCACAAGGAGTAAGTCCCATCCATGCGGGAACGCATTGAAGAAGCGCTAAAGCAGCATACAGCAGACTACGTGGAAATCCGCATCGAGGAGACTAGGTCCACGGGCATCACCTATCGCGGCAAAGACCTGGAAGAGGTGGGGACCACCACCCAACTCGGCGGCAATGTGCGCGCGGCGGTGAACGGAGGTTGGGGGTTCGTCTCCTTCAACCGGATTACCGACTTGCGGGAGAAGGTATCGCAAGCGGTCAGCCAGGCCCGCCTCGTGGGCAATGAAAAGACCGAACTTGTGGAAGTGCCGCCGGTGCAAGACGTGGTGCGCGTCTCCATGCAGCGCGATCCCTGGCAGGTTCCGCTGGCGGAGAAGAAACGACTGATGGACTCGTACGTGGAGGAGATTTGGCGGACGCCGAAGATTCAGACCTCTACGGTGGGTTACGGCGATGGTTACCGCAAGCAATACTACGCCAACTCGACGGGTACGTATATCGAGCAAGAGCGTGGACGGGTGACTGCGCGCTTCGGCGTTGTCGCCCGCGACAATGGGAATGTGCAGCAGTCCCGGGCCGGCTTCGCGAGCAGCGAAGACTACAGCGTCGTAGAAGGCCGCCATGCGGACGTGCGGGAAGCTGCCGAGAAGGCCGTGGCTATGCTGGACGCGCAACCGCCGAAGGGCGGTGAATTCATGGTAATTCTGGACTCGACGCTGGCGGGCGTGTTTGCCCACGAGGCGTTCGGGCATCTCTCGGAAGCCGACCACGTGTACGAGAACGACAAGCTGCGTGAGATCATGGTCTTGGGCCGCACCTTTGGCGGCAGGTTTCTCAATATCACCGATAGCGGCGAAGTTCCCGGTCTCACCGGTTCTTTCGCATACGATGACGAAGGTGTGCCCACGGGCAAGCAGTACCTCATCCGCGAGGGAGAACTGGTGGGGCGTCTGCACTCGCGCGAGACCGCCGGCAAGATGAACGAAGCTCCCACCGGCAACGCACGTGCTCAGAGCTATAGCGTGCCGCCGCTCGTGCGCATGCGCAATACCGCCATCGAGCCGGGCGAGACGCCGTTGGAAGACATGCTGGCTGAGGTGAAGGACGGCGTCTATTGCAAGAATTGGTACGGCGGCCAGACGAGCATGGAGATGTTCACGTTCTCCTGCATGGAGGCCTACGCCATTCGCGACGGCAAGCTGGCCGAACCGTTGCGGGGGGTGAATCTCTCGGGCAACGTCTTTACCACCCTGGAGAACATCGTCGCCGTCGGCAACGACTTTGCCTGGGATCCGGCGGGCGGTACGTGCGGCAAGGGCGGTCAGTCAGCGCCGGTGGGCGATGGCAGTCCCCACGTGCTGATTAGCAAGTGCTTGGTGGGAGGTCAGTAGTCGTATGGTTGAAGAACTACTGGACAAAGCAACAAAGACGGCCGAGGTGGCGGAGGTGCTCTATCACGAGTCCACAGAACTCCCCATCTCCTTTGAAGCCAACCGGATGAAATCCATCAACGCCCGCGAGTCGAGCGGCATGGCCTTGCGTATTGTCAAAGATGGACGCATCGGCCTGGGCTATTCGACCAAGTTGAGCGAGCCGGGGGACCTGGACGCGCTCGTGGAGAGCGCGGTGGAGTCCGCGCAGTTTGGCGCGGAGGCGAAGTTTACACTCCCGAGCACCTACACGACCAACGGCGTTACCATTTTTGATCCGGCCGTCGAGGCGCTGACGCTGGACAATCTCGTGGCGCTTGGCACGGAGGCCCTGGATTTGCTGCGCAACCACGATAGGGAGTTCCTGTGCGACGTGGGCGCGTCCAAGCGGGTGAGCAACGTGCGCTTGCTCAATTCCCATGGCGGCGGCACCGAGTACCGGAAGTCGGTGGTGTCTCTGGGGGCCAGTATCAATTTGACTCGGGGTGAAGACCTCCTGGATGTCTGGCACTATGCGGTTTCATGTCGCGCCGAGTTGGAACCACAAGCCGTTGCCCAGCGCATCATTCGACGTGTGGAAGATGCGCGGCACCAGGGGAGTGTCCGGACCAAGCACATGCCGGTGCTCTTTACCCCCCAGGGGCTTGGCTCCGCCCTCATGCTGCCGCTCAGGCAGGCGTTCAACGGTAAAACCGTACTCCAAGGTGCTTCACCACTGGGCGAGCGTTTGGGTGAGCAGGTGTTTGATGAGAAGCTGACCATCTACGATGATGGCACCATCGATCACGCCGTCGGCTCTTCTCCTACCGACGACGAGGGCATACCGCTGCAACGGAGGGCGCTTATAGAAAACGGCTACGTCCGCACCTTCATCTATGACCTGCAGACGGCGGGACTGGCCGGCGCGGAACCGACTGGCAATGGCGAGCGTTCACCGAACTCGCTGCCCGCGCCCGGCTACCACAACGGGGTTGTGGCGCCTGGCAGCGGCGGGAGCCTCGATGACCTGATTGGCGGTGTCGACGAGGGTATCGTGGTCGAATACGCCATGGGCGCTTCTATGGGCAATCTCTTCTCCGGTGACTTCTCGGGGAACGTGCACTTGGGCTACAAGATCGAAAACGGCAAACTGGCGGGCCGGGTGAAAGATACGATGGTGGCGGGCAATGCCTACGCGGCGCTTAAGAACATCGCCGCCATCGGGAGCGAACCGGAGTGGGCAGGCGGCAGCTTTTACGCGCCGCCGATCCTGGTGGCGGACCTGAGTGTGAGTACACGCGAAGGCTAGCCACGTTTAGGCTCTGGAGCTGTCGCAACGGTGAGCCAGCGCGCTTTTGCCGCGCACACCAAACCGTTTGGGAATACGCTGTAGCGCGGGGGCTTGTCCACAATGCTGTCGCATTAAGATTAAGGCGGTACGCTCATTGGGCGCGCTCTGCACCCTCTCTCTGGGGAGAGGGCCGGGGTGAGGGGAAATGGCAGGTGCCGGCAGGCGGCGCAGGTTGCAAACCTACGCTATCGGGGACGTGAGGCGCGGTATTCATTGCCATTGTGTTTAATGCGACCAACATTGGGGCTTGTCCCCCGCCTCTTTGAGCGGAAGTGAACAGCCGCCTCGTTCCTACGCTTAGCATTGACAGATGTTGGATTTGAGCCATGATGGAATACAAGGGATACAGCGCTGTAGTGAGCTTCGATGACGAGGCACGTGTCTTTCATGGTGAAGTGGTGGGTACATGTGACGTGATTGTATTTGAGGCTGATTCTGTGGAGCAGCTTGAGAAGGAGTTTCGCTTCTCTATCGACGACTACCTGGCTGCCTGTGCCGAACGAGGTCGGACACCGGACCGGACGTTCTCAGGGCGCGTGCCACTGGATTGAAGCCCGAGGTTCATCGCGCCGCTACGGCTGCGGCGCGAGCGGAAGGTAAGAGCCTCAATGCATGGCTCGCCGAGACAATTGAGAGAGCAGCGACTCCCTAACTGACTCTCTTCCCCAAGCCTGATGGGACGCAGGGAGCTACGAATACAAGTATGAGAGGCATTGGATAGCGGCAATGACTACAAGAGACAATCGGAGCAATGAATTCCTGGGCGAGGTTTTTGGCCTGCGTGAAGAAATAGCCGTCGTGGGCGGCGGCACGGGCATTCTGGGCGGAGTGATCGCTGAGTATTTGGGCAAAGCCGGCGCCAAGGTAGCGGTGCTCGGGCGCAACCAAGAAGAGGGCCAACGCCGAGTCAAGGTCATCACTGACGGCGGAGGCGAGGCGATCTTCGTGCCGTACGTCGCTACCGACGCTGATTCAGTCGCGCAGGCGCACGCGCAGGCGCGAGACGCGTTCGGCGCGGTCACCGTGGCGGTGAACGCGGTCGGCGGCAACCAGCCCTCCGCGGTTGTCAGCGCAGACCAGTCTTTTGAGGAGATCACACTGGACGCGGTGCGAGAAAACTTCGATCTCAACCTTACGTCGGCGTGGCTCGCCTGCCAGGAATTCGGTCCGGCGATGCTGGCGAATGGACGGGGCAGCGTCATCAACATCGGTTCCATGGCCGGCGGGGAACGCCCGCTCTCACGGGTGCCGGTCTATGCCATTGCCAAGTCCGGCGTGGCGACCCTGACGTACTTTCTGGCGCGGGAGTGGCAGGGCGTGGTGCGTGTCAACATGATCGTGCCGGGTTTTTTTGAGACCACACAAAACCGCGGCTTGCTCCGTAACCCGGACGGCAGCTTAAGCGAGCGCGGCGAGCAGATCGTCGCGCACACGCCCATGGGCCGCTTTGGCGAGCCTGACGAAGTTGGTGGCGCGGCGGTCTATCTCGCATCCAAGGCCAGCGCCTTTACGACCGGTCTTGCCTTTGTCATCGACGGCGGCTTCTCCGTGCAGTCGATCTGAGATGGCGGGTCTTGCGCATGCACGTGGCGCGAGGTCAGAAGAGCCTGGGCATAGCG
>VXOZ01000107.1:5511-6857 GCA_009839775.1 Chloroflexota bacterium
CCCTCCCCCGCCCCGCGGCCGCCCGGCCCGCCCCCCCCCCCCCCCTCTTCCGACCGCGATGGCCCCCTAATTTGTGCTAGGTCAAGATTTAACAGAGCAAGACCGGTTTGCAAATGTAGCAAACTTAGGCGATTCACCCTCACCCTAGCCCTCTCCCGTCGAGGGAGAGGGAACCTTCCCGCTTCCGCAAGAGTTACGCAAAGGTCTCCATAGAGAAGCCGCGTTCATTGAGACCGCGCATTGACGGCAGTTTTCCCGCTTACATATAATCAGAGTGTGGAAACACCGCACGCCGAAGTGGCGGAATTGGAAGACGCGCTAGCTTGAGGGGCTAGTGGGCATTGCGCTCGTAAGGGTTCGAGTCCCTTCTTCGGCACCTATTCGCAGTTCATTGCGACACGTGCGTCGCCGACATGTTTGTCGTTGACACCTTCGTCGCGTCGTTCAGCCATGAGAGCGCTGCAACCCCGCATGCGCCGGTGTAGCTAGAGCGCCGTATACAGCAAGCGGCCGCAGCTATCGCAATAGACGATTTCTTGGTTTTGCTGGGCGCGCCGCAGTTGGGTATCCGGCAGCGCGATGTGGCAGAAGGTACAGCGGCCTTGGGAAACAAGCACGAGGACCCGGTCGCCAAGGCGTGCCCGCAATGATTCGTACTGTGTGATCAAAGTACGGTCGATTTGTGCCGCAAGCGCAATCCGTTCCTCTTCCCGCGCTGGAATCTCGACCGCCAGTTCTTGCAACCGGACACTGTATTCTTTCTCCAGAGAGGCAAAGGTTGCTTCGAGCGATTCAAGGCGATCCCGCTGCTCGTCCCGCGCGGATTCGGCTTCTTCAGCCGCAACCATGGCCTGGAGGGCGTGGTCTTCGCGCACGGAGCGTTGTTGCATGAGCTGCGCAATGTCGGCCTGCAAGGCTTCCAACTCCCGTGGGTTAACCACACTGCCGCTGTAGAGCCGTTTGGACTTTTCCTCGACTTCGGCGGTCAGGGTCGCCAATGCCAGTTCAGCGTCGCGCAAGGTGGCACTCGTTTGCTCCTGCACCTTTTGGAGTGCTGCAAGCGTGCGGCGCGCCGCTTCGATGTCTCCGTGATCGGCGAGGGTGGTTTCAATGTGCTTGACCTCGGCGCGAAACGCATCCAATTGAAGGTCGACCTCTTGTAGATGCTGTAAGCGCCCAAAAGCGAGTGGTGGCATAGCGCCGATCCTGGGGAGAACAACGACTTTCTTGTCATTATACAATTCTCATCCCTTCTGGAGTGTGCTATGCTCTTGTGCAGTAGGTGCGGCTATGGCGGCTACGGCGATTAATCAATGCGAAAACTGAGTGGCCGGCAGGAATAAGCC
>VXOZ01000107.1:6867-10160 GCA_009839775.1 Chloroflexota bacterium
ACGGAGAACATAGCAAGCGAGAGCCGCAAACGTCGAACTGCAGATTGCGCACGGGTGCGGCTGGCAGGTTGCCGCGAGCGTTGCTAGTGGACTTGTGATAATCGGATTGTTCGCATACCATTGGAATACGAAGCCCAGCTATTGAGATACTAAACGCGCGTTACGTAGCGCAGCATGCCGGGGCACTGTACTCGAGAATACAGGAGGGACCATGAGACGGCTGGAGATGCCATTCATTTACCGGGTTGCGATTCTAAGCTTTGTTCTGCTCATCGCAGGGGCAGCCTGCGGCGTTCAAGAATCAGACAGTGAGCGGATAGTTCCCACGCCTAACCCGAATGTCGTAGCCACGGCTCAGGCCCGCGCCATCACTGAGGCGGAGGAATCCCGACGCGACTTGCCGCTGCGCATGGTCGTTGATGAGACGGCCGGCAACGCTGAGGTCAACGTGGCGCTAAACTCCGATAAAGGGGCCATTTTCGTCAACGGCCGGCGCATGCCCGGGCCCACTGCGTTTGGTGGCAATACCTTCGTGGTTTGGGTTGGCGCGGAGCGCAACGGGACCATCGTGTACGAGAATGGGGGAGCATTCATTTCCGATATTTCGCGTGTCGCCACGCTGTGGACCTATACAACGTTCGACGCAGTCAAGGCGATCTATGTCACCGCCGAAGAGCACGCTATGGTAGAAAATCCCTCGGTTGCGATTGAAGATGCGCCTTTTCGACTCATCCTGGCGCGACCGATGATGATGCGGCCGGGCAGGCTTTTCCAATTGCAGCCAACTGAGCTTGGCGGCGACGTCAGTTCGGTCGTGCGCATAGGTGTGAATGGAGGCGTCTCGATCACGTTTGCCGGTCTCAAGCAGCCGCGCGAATACGGCGATAAGTTTCTTATTCTGTGGGTGCTGGATACGCTGAGCGAAGATCCGCTGACGTATAACGGCTCGTGGCTCACGGTGACGCCGAATGGCGATTCCCAAATCGTAATGACGGCTCCGCCCGAAACGAAGGGCATGCGGCAGTATAATCGCTTGCTCATTACTGCCGAGAATCTCACGGACGTGCGGGCGCCCAGTAATCAGTTGGTCATCTTCACGTTGGACAGCGCAACGCCGTTCTGGGAGACGATCTAACCTCTACGTGGCAGCGAACGTATACGAGTTGGGCGCAAGTCTGCATACTACCGCGGTAGTGGCGGCGTGGTGTAGATCGAGGCCTGGGAGCTTGTGCTGCGCGACTGGGGTTCCAAGAGCGATAGTAGCTGATACGCAAGTGCATTGAGGTAAGACCATGGCAGACTTGCCCCGCATGGTTCACGTGCGGCAAAGCTTCTCTGCGGAGCAGATTGAAGACCTGCCCGGTTCCATTCAGGCCGAGCTAGCGCGCGTGGGCTTGGAGAACGTCGTTCGTCCCGGTATGGAGGTTGCCATTACGGTCGGCAGCCGGGGGATCACACGTATTCCGGAGATCATCCGCACGGTAGCCGAGGCGGTGCGCGCGGCCGGCGCTACTCCCTTCATCGTGCCGACCATGGGCAGCCACGGCGGCGCGATTGCTGAGGGGCAAGCTGCTGTGCTGCGGGACTACGGTATCACCGCAGAGTCCACCGGCGCCGAGGTGCGCGCCACGATGGACGTGGTGGACCTGGGCACCACGGCAAACGGCGCCACGGTCTATTTCGACCGCAATGCCTATAATGCCGACGCCGTGATTGTGGTGGCCCGCGTGAAGCCCCACACCAGCTTCCGCGGCCCGGTGGAGAGCGGCCTCTGCAAGATGATTGCGGTGGGTCTTGGCAAGCAGAAGGGCGCGGAGCAGATGCACGCCCACGGTTTGGCGGAGACCATCCCCCAAGCCGCCGCCGTTGCGATTGAGAAGTCGAACATCGTGCTCGGCCTCGGTGTCGTCGAGAATGGCTACGACCAGCCGCACACCATCAGAGCAGCGCTGGCGGACGACATCTATGAGACGGACAGAGAATTACAGACACTCTCGAAGACGTTGCTGCCCCGCGTGCCGTTCGACGAGCTCGATCTGCTCATCGTCGACGTGATGGGTAAGAACATTTCCGGCGCTGGGATGGATCCGAACGTCATTGGGCTCAATCGCGGCATGACCATGGACCGTCATCCCAACTACAAGCGGGTGCTGGTACGCGACCTGACGCCGGAATCGCATGGCAACTCGGTCGGCATCGGCCACGCCGACTTCGTGACGAAACGCCTGGCCGACAAGATAAACTACTACGACCTCTATATGAACGCCCTCACCGCCAATAACCCGGCCGTGGCCAAGATTCCTATCACGCTGGAAAACGACAAGGTTGCCATTGAGACGGCCTTCAAATCAGCTTGTACCGACGCGTCTGCGCCCCGTGTCGTCCGCATCTACAGCACGCTCCATTTGGAGTACTTGCTCTTCTCCGAGGCACTCATTCCGGCGGTGCGCGAGAACCCGAACCTGGAGATTCTCGACGTTCCGTATGTGTGGGAATTCGATGCCGCGGGCAATCTGGTAGAGGCCGGACTGCTCCAGCATCCGCAGAGCGCTTGACCGCAGGTTTGCTTGCCTGAGAGGCTGTAGGGCCATGAGCGGCCCTTAGTTATTCCGCGCCGCCTCACCTGTGCTCCGCCGGATTCCCGTTCAGTTGCTCGACGCCATGGCAGTACCCGTATCTTTCGCTGTAGTTTTCGCGCATTCAGGGGAGGAGTCGGGTTCTGGGCATGCTATACTGAAAGAGCAGACGGGGATGAGTGGATTCGACAGGGTTGGGAGGCCTGGAACTGCGAGCCGAGGTGCTATCACCCTCGTTAAACAGGTAGCAACTCTTTTAAGTGCCAACAAGCACGAATTTGCTCTCGCAGCCTAAATAGCGCTGTGACGTCCACCTGCTCTTCCTCCGGTGAGCGCAGCTTGGGCGACATATCAGCCGGGGTGCCGCGGTCCGCCAGCCTTCGGCGACTGCGAAAGACAAACGGAGGCTAGTTTCCAGAGGTTTTCGTCCGCTCGTGCTCTGGGAATGAAACCCAAAAGCTGACTACGCTCGTAGAGGTTGCAGGAAGAACAGCTCTGGACGGGGAGTTCGACTCTCCCCCATCTCCACCATGAAAAGCGCAAGGCTGCGTGACAGCCTTGCTTTTACTCACTCGGTGCAAATAAATGGCGCCAAGACACGGTGCACTTCACGGTCTAAGTCTTGGTCTGAGAAGTGTGTCGGGCGCTTGGCCGATCCTGGTCCTCGGCTGGGCCACCGTCGCTGTAGCGCTTTCACGATGGCGATGAACTCTTCTC
>VXOZ01000159.1 GCA_009839775.1 Chloroflexota bacterium
AAAGCCGCTGGCGGACTGCCCCTATTGATCGGAGCCGGCAAGTCTTCCTAAGTAACAATGAGAGGGAACGCGCCTCATCACGCCGGTTGCCGCCGGAGTCCGTTGCCCACTGGGAAGCCTATGCGCAGCGGCCGCTGCCGTGGCGGATCACCTCGACGCTCAGAGGAGCGTTCTCCTGCGTCGATACTGTATTGGGCACCGGAGACTGGCTGGAGCCTGAAGAGTACAACAGATTCACAGCCGAGATCGAACCGACCGCCCGTGTGCTTGAGGTTACAAGCCCAGCCGACTGGCACGAGTTGTGTGTCTCGTTTCCCAGCGTTAATAACGATCGCAATAGCCCGGCGGGAGCCGGTTCGCTGTCACCGGACTGGGGCCGCGTTGCCTCGCGCTGGGATGGCGTCCACCTGACGTTCGCGGGCCTCTTGACCACACCCTTTGTACGCCATAATTCGGCGGCGGGAAGCACGATGATGTGGTCGTGGGACGCGGAAGGCACACTGTGGCTGCCGGGGCATTTCCTGCGCGCGGGCGCGCCGCTCGGCGTTGTAGACCGCGACGCGTGCGGGTTGGAAGTCACCGGCCGGCTAATGGACGACGAGCTAGGAATCTCGGACTGGCCGCCGGATGAAAGTCGCGTAATTTACCGCGTGTAACTGCTACTATCCTTGCCTCACCGGTCGTTCGTCCACTGACAGGTTCGCCGCTATTCTTCCAGCGCAGAGCAAGCATCGTTCGCCACGGTCGCCACTTCATCGCCGTGCGCGAGGCCGTCGACGATGTGCTGCATGGCATGCCCTGCTCCACCGCCCCACGTGAGCGCGCGTCCATGCTCCATGGACCGTTGAATGGCCGCCACTTCTTCTGGGAGGAAACTTGGCCGTATCTCTCCCAGCCGCGCGACGGCCTCTATCTGCGCCGGCACAGCGACAAAGCGTTGCATCGTCTGCAAGAGCCCCTTGAGCGCAGTGTACGCCACTTCGGTCTGCCCGGAGCGCGCGTGAATGGCGAGGCCCATGTCGGCAGAGACCGGCACGCTGCGCACCTTGCCCCGGGGCAACTCTGCCAGGCGGTACTCGTATCTGTGCTCCCGAGTGACTTGACTAAAGAACATGGCTGGAAATACATCTGGCGGCAAGCTGTAGAGGTCCCACACTTCTCTCCCAGCCACCGGCGGCGCGACGCGATGCGTGTGAAGCAGGTCATAGCAAAACTGCATAGCTTCTGTGGCGGCCGGCTCTTGCAGCCGGCACTGTCCCGTCACCGGGTCAACCACCTCTGCTCTGTTTTGCCAAAACGCCCACCAGAATCCATGAAAGTGCGGCATGAGCCCCCAGCGTGTCACGTTGCCATCCTCGTCTTGCTTGGTTAGCTTCACCGCATTTTCCACGAGATCGCCCCAATCCCAACTCTCGTCCGGTGGCGGCATGCCTTGCGCCGCAAAGTACGCCACATTGTAGTTGAGCATGAGCGGATCCGCGTCTATGGGCAGAGCAAAGAGTCCGCCCTCTGTCCGAAACTGATCGAGCACGTACGGATAGAACGTCTCCACGAGATCCGATTCATCGGCCGCAATAAACCGCTCCAAGGGCAGTATCACGCCCCGCTTCCCCAAGGACTCCGCCATGCTGGGACTGATAGACAGGAGATCCGTATCAATGCTGTCGATCCACTCCGCGAACTCATCGTCGTTCCGTGGAGGTGGTTCGGGATAGTCATCAAATCCAATTAAGCGTGGCGATAAGGAGTAGTTTCCGCGCGCCGGGCCGTTGGGGTTTTCTACGTCTTCCTCCAATGCGGCCACCATCTTTGGGAGTCTCTCTTCAGGCTGTTCGAAAGACCCATTTGGGACAAATAGGCCGCTAAACGAAAAGGTGTACCACGTGAGCGCGACGGCCTCCGGTCCACTGGGCAGATCCGAAGATGATCTGAACGGCCCGCAACCTGCGGCTGCCACTGCTGCGGCACTCGCTAGCAAGGCGCGTCGTGTAAGCACGTTGCCGCTCCCTTCATATCTGCGGTCAGCTTTGTTCTTGCAGCGTGGAACAGGCATGGTTCACTACGGTGAGAATGTCGTCACCCCTGGCTATACCCTCCTCTAGGGCTTGCATGGCACCCCACGCGGCTCGGCTGAAGGGTATCGCACGTCCGTGTTCCATAGAATGCTGGAAAGCCGCGATCTCCGCAGGACGCAGTGTCTTGCGAAAATCGCCCAGCCGGGCGACCGCTTCCTTCTGCGCGGGCACTTCCACAAAACGCTGCATGACGCCAACCAGACCCTTGAGCGCCTTGAACGCGACCTCCGTATTCTGGGCCCTAGCGGTGATGGCGATGCCCATGTTTCCAATCACCGGCACGCTGTGCCGCTTGCCCTGCGGCAACGCTGCCCAGCGGTTCTCGGAACTCCAGCTACCTTGCACTGAGGAAAAGAACATCCCCGGCCACGAGTGTGCATTGAAGACACTCCACGCGTCGAAACTCGTCACGGGGGGAGAGACCTGATGGGTGTGTATCAAGTCGTGACAGAACTGCAGCGCTTCAATGGCTGCCGGCTCTAAGAGCCGACACTGCATCGTCGCTGGGTCAGCCAACTCCGCTTCGTTCTGCCACAGCGCCCACCAATAGCCATGATGCTGCGTGAGCAGTCCCCAGCGCTGCACCTCTCCGTTTTCATCTCTCTCGGTCAGTTTCTCGGCGATTTCCAGCATGTCATCCCAGTGCCAACCCTCGTTTATCCTACTCACGTCATCCTGGGACAGGGTTTTCGGGTCGTAGTGGATCAGCGTTGGACTTGCATCCACCGGCAGAGCAAAAAGCCCGCCATCCGACCGAAAGTGGTCGAGCAAGTAGGGGTATACCGCCTCGGTGAACTCCGAATCGTCGGTTGCTATGAACTGGTCTAGGGGCAGTATCACGCCTCGCTCCCCCAGCATCTGGGCCAAGAGCGGCGGCACGGACAGAAGGTCTGTCTCCAAGCCGCCATACCACGCAATGATGTCATCTATGCTCTGCAGCGGGGGATCCGCGTTTTCCGAGCGCACGAAGCGAGATGTCAGGGTATAGCGTGCCTTTGCAGGTCCATTCGGATTCTCGATGTCCTCCTCCAGCGCCGCCACTATGCGTTTGAGCGCTTCTTCAAGACCATTCGGCCCGAATCCCCGTTCGCGGAATCCTCCATACGCCTCCGATATCCACGTCAGATCGATTGTTCGAGGCTGGCCCGGCACGGAGAACGACGATTCGAGAAAGCTGCACCCAGCCGCCAGGGCCGCCGTGCTTGCCATCAAGGCGCGTCGTGTAAGCATTGTAGGTCCCCTTGTTAAGGGCCTTTCCCTTGGCGCGTTTGCCATCAACGCATACCCGTTCTGCCTGTTTTCTTGTCCATCAATAGTATGATAGCATATTCAGTCAATCACCTAAGACAGTGGACTTTGCCTTGGTAGGGTAAAGGACTGTAGCGCGGGGGCTTGTCCCCCGCTCCGGATGGTGTTTAGGCAACACTCTCCTCTGAAGTGTGCGCAGCTTGACGAGAGAAGATGGACTCCCGCTTGCGCGGAAGTGACGGATGAATTATGGCGCTGATTGTGCGGTAGGGGCACAATGTTTCGTGCCCTTACGATTACTCTGCATGGTACCGTGCAGCACGGCACGGAAGATAGCGATTTCAACCCTAGGAACACGCAATCAGGCGGCCGAATACTGCGCCCAAGGCCAACTTACCGCCGCAGCCAGCAGTTCACGCCGCGCGCTTCGCCGCCCACTGGAAGCCAGTCCGGCCAGGAGGCCTGCTGCTCAAAGCCGTGGGCAAGGAGGACATCGTTCTTCGGCGAATCCATGTCGGCGTAAGCGAAGATTGGCTTCGATGGCAGAAGCACGGCGCTTAGTAAGTCTTCCGCCGCCTCCCATGCCGTGGGATGCATGAGGAGATCGAGCAGCGCTGCTGCGCCGCCCCACAACGGATCGTCTTCCAGGCTGGCAAAACCCACAACCAGCCCCGCCTCGTTTTCCAACACGCGCGATACGATGGTTGAATCCTCAGCCTCTAGATCGCGCTTGTACCGCGTAAAGTCGCCTTCGAAATTACGCGGGCCCAACAAGCGGCGCGCGGCCAAACGCAAGAGGTCGCCATCCGGCTGTATGCACAGCAGATTGACCAGCGGCCAATGCTGCCAAAGCGGAGAGGCAACGCCGGTGATCGGGGCGCGCCAGAGGTCTGCCGCCTGCTCCGACTGACCCCAGTACCACATGGCCCCGCTGCCTTCGACGATGCTCCGAAAGCCAAAGCTATGGTAGATCCAGTAGGGTGGCGAATCATACCCCGTACCCAGGGTGAGCACCCGTCCGCTGCGCTCGCGAAAGTCTCGCATTTGAGCCGCCATGATATGGCTCGCGATGCCCTTGCGGCGGTGATTAGGCTGCGTAAAGACGTGACCGAGGATGCCGATGCCGCCGTGCTCCACCGTCATGATGTTGCCGACGGCCTCCCCGCCGACCACACCCAGGTAGAAGCGCGTTTCCAGCGCGTCCAGCGGTCCCGCGATGGAGCGCGCGATATGCCAGTGCACGTGGTCACGCTTATGCACGAGCAAGCGCTGCACGTCTGCGGCCCAGCTTTCCTCCGGTTCTTTGACCAGCAGGCACTGCATCCGTTCCCCGGTCTTGAGCGTAATCCTAGCCAGTTGGCGCACCATGCGTGATCTAAAACTCCTTGATCTGATTCTGTATCCATTGCAAGCACAACACACCCGCACCCATCGGGTCAAATGGCTTCCTTTGCAAGAAGTAAGGGCGGTTCGCGAACCGCCCCTACGCTCTTGCGTACCCAAGAGTGACGCACTGTGTATGGTCTCTCTTCCTAGAGTGGGGGGGCGAATGAGAAACACACAAGTCTTTAGGGTGTGTTTACACTTTGCCGTCATTCCCGCGCAAGCGGGAATCCATCACTTCGCGTTGCCAGGATGTGGTGCTGCGCGGAGCAGCGAGCCATCACAGCCGAAACGGGCCTTTGTTAATCACTTTTCTACCACCAGTGAGGAGCAAAGCGCGAGAGAATACCCCACAAAATGCTTGAGATTCCTCGCTTCCGCTCGGAATGACAGTAAGTGGGAACACGCTCTAGCTCTTGCCGGCCTCGTAACGAACCTCTCCGTGCGCCAACCGCTAACACGCCGCAATGTACTATCATAGAGACTAACGTAGCCATACCACAGAGGTTGACCTGCAATGAACGAATCCGCCCAAAGCGACACCCGCCCAAAACGCGAAAACCCACTGCTCAGCATACTCCTCAACATCGTCATCCCGGTAATCATATTGATGCGCTTCAGCAGCGACGAGTGGTTAGGGCCGATGTACGGTCTTTTGGTCGCGCTGGCGTTCCCTTTGGCATACGGCATCTTCGACTATTCGCAGCGGCGTACGCTCAACTTTCTCCCCATTGTCGGCATCGTTGGCATCCTGCTCACGGGCGGCATCGGGCTGCTCAAGCTCGATCCCGGGTGGATCGCCGTCAAAGAGGGTGCCGTGCCGCTTGTCATCGGCATTGCGGTGCTCGGCTCGCTCAAGACCCGGTTCTCGCTGCTCTCCGTCCTCTTGAACCAGGTCATCGACAGCGTTGCGGTCAATGCTGCGCTCGATGCGCGCGGCACGCGTCCGGCCTATGAAAAACGCCTGGTGAACGCCACGTTCATCGTGGCGGGGTCGTTCTTCCTCTCCGCCGTCTTGAATTACGTTCTCGCACGCCTCGTCGTGGTCAGTCAACCCGGCTCCACGGCCTTCAACGAAGAGTTGGGCAAGATGACAGCCCTGAGCTTTCCCGTGATCTCCGTGCCGGCTATCATCATCCTCACTATAGCCATCATCTACACCGTCGTCGGCATCCGCAATGTCACCGGCATGGAGCTGGAGCAGATTTTCCGGCAGCGCTAGGTCAATTGACATCTGCGCTTATTTATAGGTCGCGCATGTCCATTGACGGCGCGAGAAGGGTGCGCCTATACTCGCTTTGAGGAGAGAGCCTCGCGTGTACCACAGGAAGGGATGATCCCCGATGGCAATTTCCACCGCACCGTATGCCGCCGACACAATCCCCGCAGACATGCTCCACACCTACTTGATCCAGCAAGCCCACGTGCTGTTCGACCATGCGGAAAAAGAGCGTGCCGCAATCCAAACACAGGAGCAGTGGGAGCGGCGACGCGCCCACTTGATGTCTGCCTTCCAGCAGGCCATCGGGCCGTTACCGGAAAAGACCCCGCTCAAAACGCGCTTTGTCGGCACCTTAGAACGCGAACGCTACACCATCCAGAAGATTATCTTCGAGAGCCGTCCCCACTTCTATGTGACCGCACTCGCCTATGTGCCGAAGCAGCACGCCGCGCCCTATCCCGGCATCCTCTTCCCGCTCGGCCACAGCCGCAACGGCAAAGCGTGGGACAGCTACCAGCGCACGCCGGCCGGATTCGCCGAGAAAGGCTACCTCGTGCTGGCGTACGATCCCCTCGGCCAAGGCGAGCGCTGGCAGTACTGGGATCCGGTCAAGAAGGATTCCGCGTTCACCGCGTCCACCCGCGAGCACAGCAACGTGGGCGCGCAGTGTTTGTTGCTTGGGATCAATCTCGCCCAGTACATGATCTGGGACAGCATCCGCGCCCTGGACTATCTCCTTTCGCGAGAAGATGTAGATCCGGCCCGCATCGGTTGCACCGGCGTATCGGGAGGCGGGACGAATACGGCACAGTACGTGCCCTTCGATGACCGCGTGACGGCGGCTATGCCCACGTGCTACATTGCCGGGTTTCCCGCGCTGCTGGATAGCGTTGGCCCCCAGGACGCCGAGCAGAATCTCTTTGGGCAACTGGCCGTGGGCCTCGACCATACGGAGTACCTGACGTTGATGGCGCCGCGCCCGCTCTGTGTAGGCGCTGCCACCGGCGACTACTTTCCGCTGGCGGGTGCGCGTCAATCTGTCGAGAGCGCGAAACGCGTTTACGCAGTTCTGGACGTTCCCGACCACCTCGCGCTGGCCGTGGCGGAGCAGAACCACGGGTACCATCTCCCCATGCGCCAAGCCGCCTATGCGTGGTTCAACCGCTTATTCGACAAGGAAGAGGAAGGCAGCAACGAGACGGAGATCACGCTAGAGCCGGATGAGACGCTCTGGTGCACGGAATCGGGAAACGTCTACGAATTTGGCAGCGAGACCGTGTTCACGCTCAACCGCAGGCTCCTGGCGGACATGGACCCGGCGCTGCCTGAAGTCGGCACCGAGAGCGAAGCCGCTAAGTACCAACAGGTCGTGCGCGAGCGCGTGCGCCGTGTGCTCTCCGCTTCTTCGTTGTCTGGCGGCTTAGATCTCACGCGGGTCCCTCTCGACGCCAGCGAACGTATGCAACGCGAGCGCGTCGTTTTCGAATCGGAACCCGGCATCCTGATCCCCTGCGTCCTGCGCACCCCGGTCGGCGCCCAGGAAGACACGGTGCTGCTCTGGATAGACGAGGCAGGCAAAGACTCGGAGAGCACCGGTGTGTTGCTCGATGCCCTGGCGGTGCGCGGCATCACGTCCTTGGCGCTGGACCCGAGAGGTATGGGAGAAACAGGCTTCCCAATCTCGGACAACCCCGCTACAAGCGACAACGGGCACATCAGCCACAAAGTAGCCTACATGGGATTCTTGCAGGCGCGTCCCCTGTTGGGAATGCGCGTGCAGGACATTATGCGCGGCATGGACGCGCTGGCAGCTATCCCAGCCACCGCTGCCAAGAACGTCGTGCTCGGAGGCTGCGGGGGCGGCGCTCTGCTCGCACTGTTTGCCGCTGCCCTGGACCAGCGCGCATCTGGAGTCATTGCTCACGAATGTTTGGCTTCGTACCGCTGGCTCGTGGAGAACGAATACTACGCTTACGATGCGTCTTGGTTTCTCTTTGGCGTGCTGCAAGAGTTCGATATCTGTGATGTTGCGGCACTCGTCGCGCCGCGTCCCCTCGTGGTCTGGACGCCCCACAACCATCAACGGGAGCCGGTCAGCATGGCAACGCTGCTGGCGGCGTGTGGGCGTACGACCGCTGCCTACCGCGCGTACAACGCACCCCAGGCGCTGCGCTACCGCGAAGATGCCATGACGTCCGCGCGACTGGCACACGAGTTGGGTGTGTAGGCCCTGAGTAATAGACGCCCGGATGCCGCCGGACGCTACCTGGATCAAAATGAAAAAGAGGAACCAGTTGCCTGGGAACGCGGGCGTCTCGCCCGCAGCACTGCCAGCGATTTGAGAATGAAAAGAAAGAACCGGCTGCCTGGGAACACGGGCGTCCCGCCCGCAGCCGCATCACTGCCGTCTGCCACCCTTGAGCCACGCGGCTGGCACTTTCGTGGCTACCTGCCACACTTCGACGGAGGCACGATCCCGCAGATGGTAACCTTCCGGCTTGCCGGAACGTTGCCACCGGACGTACTCGATAGATGGCGCCAAGAGTTCAATTACCTTAGCGCAACGCACAAGAAGACCGCCTTGCGCCGCCGCCTTGAGGCGTACCTCGATCAAGAAACCAAAGATACGCCTTTACGCAACCCACAGCTTGCGGCGCTGGTAGAAGATGCCTTGCTCTTTTTCGCCGACACACGCTACCATCTGCACGCGTGGGTTGTGATGCCTACACACGTTCACGTGCTCTTTACGCAATTAGCGGGGCATGCCGTTTCCGCGATTATCCATAGCTGGAAGTCATTTACAGCCCATCAAGCGGTCAAGAGATTCGGCTGCTCCGTGCCATTTTGGAGCCAGGATTACTTTGACCGCTTTATCCGTAATGAGCGTCATTTCACCGCAGCCATCGCCTACATAGAAGCCAATCCTGTGAAGGCCGGTCTTTGCCAACGCACAGGGACTGGCGGTTCGGCAGCGCGTATGCGCGGGTGGCGAATGGATTCAATGGATATGAACGAGAGAGTTAACGTGAATGCTGCAATGCTGCGCCAGCGCTTCACACAGCGTCGCGAAGCCCAAGCGCCGCAATGGGTAGCTGCTTTAAGTGCGACGATGGCTCGTGTATGGTAGCCTCTGCGGGCGAGACGCCCGCGCTCCCGGAGATCCCCGCCACAACGCGTAAAGGTAACTCTTGATCATGCCACTGACACCCGTTGCGTTCGCAGTGACCGTGGCACAGGAGGCCGGGGCGTATCTGCGTGAGAATGCAGCCGATGCTGCAATTGTGGCGACCAAAGGCCGGGGCGACTTCGTTACCGGCCTCGATCTCGCCGTAAACGACCTTCTGCAGGAGCGAATCCGCGCCGCGTTTCCCGATCACCACTTCCTGTCTGAAGAGCTAGCCGCCCGTCCGCTCTCTGAGGAACCAACGTGGATCGTCGATCCAATTGACGGCACCCTCAACGTTGCCAACCGCTTTCCCTTGTTCACGGTGAGCATTGCGCTGGTGGCACAAAAGCGACCGGTCGTCGGAGTGGTGTATTATACCATGCTGGACGATCACTTTTTGGCGGAGGCAGGTAAGGGCGCAACATGGAATGGTGAAAGCATCGCGGTTCGCCACGACGTTGCCTGGCATGATGCGCTGCTCGGCTTTGACTTGGGGCACAACGAGCCAGCCTCCTCGGAGAGTATGGCACTTGCGGCAGCGCTGCGGCCCCAGGTCGCTGGGCTCCGCATTACTGGTTCGGCGGCGCTTGCCCTCTGCTATGTTGCGGCGGGACGCCTGAGCGGGTTCTTCCACCACCGCTTGGAACCCTGGGACATGGCAGCAGCGCTGCCCATCGTACAGGAAGCGGGTGGCGACTATGTCTCAATGGACGGTACCCAGGTGGTCTCGCCGCAGGTGGGCTCCGTCGTCGCAGGGAATACGGCAATCGTAGCCAAGATTAGGCAAGTCGAACAGGCGCGTTGCAAGACGTAGTCGGACGCCGAGGACGTTGATGCCATATCAAATGATCTCCCTTGCCGCCGGGGCGGCCAACTGGTGGGAAGGTGACGTAACCGCTGCCGCCATTCTGGGGATAGTGCAAGGAATCACCGAATTCCTGCCGATTTCCAGTTCCGGCCACCTTGCAATATTGCC
>VXOZ01000319.1 GCA_009839775.1 Chloroflexota bacterium
CGGGTCGCTCGTCCTCAATTTGCGATACGTTGGCTGTGAGTAGGTCGACTTGCTGACGAATGCGCGCCACCCTGTCGTCATAGCCCTGCCCTTCCAGGCCCGATAGACTTTCGGCCAATTGGGTCTCACTGTTGGCGATGGCGGTTCTCATCGCGTCAATGCTCTCGGGAGTCATCCGGGCGTTAGTTGGCACGGATGCGGCTGAAGTAAGGGTGCCCGCTAGCTTACTTACGGCGGCAATGTCTGCCAGAATTGCGGTGTCTCCGCTGCTCTGGCTCTGAGCCTCCAGGTCATCAATGACCAGCCAGCCGGCCGCCGTCAACGCAATGATCATAGCCAGCGCGCCCAGGGAACTGACGGCCAAAGACGCAGATATGCGCCATTGGGACTTGAGCCCGGAGTAGCCGGCGGCAAGCAGTGTCCCAGCGACTCCGATGACGGCAAGCAACAGGATGAGAGTTCGTCCATTGGACGCAGCCTGCTCAGAGCCGTCCGATGCAGCCGCCAAGTTCTGCCTGACTTCTGCAACCAGGCCGTCCACTTCACTTTGCACTCGGGCCAGGATTTGCCCGTTGGCTTCAATCAGCTTGCGCTCCTGCGCCACCATCGACCCCCGCAGCCGCATGGCGTTCAGGGCGCTTTCTTCTCCGGCACCGGCGGCTAGCAGCCGGTTGGCGAGGGGGATCACCTCAGGATGCAGGTCTGGGCCGCCATTCTCCGCAAGATACGCGATGCTGTGCTCCATCCGCTGGGCGGCCGTATCAAAGCTCTCTTCATTGTTCGCTAGTCGCGTTGGGTCATCCTGGCTGCTGAGGTTCGCCGCCAGTAGGCTCCGATGCGCGCTGAATGTCCACTCCAACAGCGTGGCCAGGTGCCAATAGCGCAGGAACTCTTCTTGGGAAAGCGTAGCGGCGGCGTCCGGCTCAGCATCCCTGAACTCGCTTCTGCCCGTCATTACGTAGTAGAACTGGTTGTCCAGGCTCGAACTGATGGCCGGAAGCAGTTTCCCGTTGGTGGAAAACAGAAGTTGCTGCCAGTTTCGTTCCCCGACCTGAAGTGCCTCCAGCAGAGCGGGCCGCTCATCCTCGATGCGCGATACGTTGGCAGTGAGTAGGTCGACTTGCTGCCGTATGCGCTCCACCCTGCCGTCATAGCCCCGGCCCTCCAGTTTCAAGAGACGCTCGGCCAACTGGGTCTCATTGTTGGCGATGCCGGTTTGTGCCGCGGTTATGCTCTCGAGAGTCATCCGGGAATTGGTTGGCACGGATGCTGCTGCTGCCAGGGTGCCAGAGAGCTTACTGACCGCGGCAATGTCAGCCAGAATCTCGGTGTCTCCGCTGCTCTGGCTCTGCGCTTCCAGGTCGTTGATAACCAGCCAACCGGCCGCCGCCAACGCGATGATTATTGCCAGCGTGCCTAAAGTGCCAATGAGCAGGGGCGCGGTGATGCGGAATTGTGCCATTACCGCGCATCTCCTAGATTGTCGACGAGGTGATAGTTCCCGTCATCGCCGATAACGGTCACAAACACCGCGTCCGATCCCTGGTTGTCGCCCGGTCCGTACTGGAGGGTCAGCCCATTGAGATCAATCGTCTCGGAGTTGCGCAGGACGTCGAGGAAGCAGGCGCGACTGAGGTCTTGGCCGCACTTTTCGAGTCCCACGATTGCCAAGCGCCCTGCCAGATAGCCCTCAAGCGAGACGAAGCCCGGCACCGCATTGGGGTCGAACGCCGTCAGCGCGGCGCGATATGCGGCGACTACAGGTACGCTAGTGTCATCCGGCAGCGGTACTACTTGAGTGACGTAAACGCCGGCGCCAGCCGGCCCCAACTCCTGCGCCAATGCATTGCTGCCCACGAAAGACACCGCCATGAATATGGGATCTATGTCCGCACGAGCTACGGTAATGGCCTTGGCAACCGGTGCATACGCCCCAATCATGATGACCGCTTCGGGATTGGCAGCCACGATGTTGAAAACTGCGGCCTTTACCGCGTCACTGTTGCGTTGGTAGTACCAGGACGCTACCGGCTCCAGGCCGCGCTTTGCCAGCGCGTCAACCACGCCGTCCAGCCCGGACTGGCCGTAGGAGTCGTTCTGATACAGTACGGCGACGCGGGTTATCCCCAAGTCTTCAGTCAGGCGGGCCACCATCTCCTCCGCCTCCTGCTGGTACGAGGCCCGCAAGTTCACCACGTTTTCCAATTCGGCCTCCCGGAGGAAACCGGCGCCGGTAAAGGGTGCAATGAAAGGTACGCCTTCCGCGTTGGCCAAGGGTGACGCCGAGCGGGAGGTGGGTGTTCCCACTTCGCCTATGAGCGCGAAAACGCGTTGTACGTTGATCAGCTTGAACGTGTTTTCATAAGCCAGGTGGGGCTCATACTGATCGTCCAGGCTTGTCAGTTCCAGCATGCGGCCATGCACGCCGCCTTTTTGGTTCTGTTCGTGAAAAGCCGCCTGGATCCCCAACTGCATCCCCTGGCCCAGTGCCTGCGCCGGACCGCTGAATGCTGCCGACTGTCCGAACAGGACCCGGGACTCGGTCACGCCTGGGACTCCCTCGTCCATCACGGTTGCTTCTCTGGATTCGGTATCCTCGGCGGGTGCCGGATCCGGTTCCGCGGTGTCCCCGCAGGCCGTCCCCAGCACCCCTGCTAACAGAACAAAAACCGCAACCGTCATCAAGTTGCGGAAAAAAGAGACCCTAATTCTTGTCATTCTATGACTCCCCTCCCCATTGAGAAGACTTTTGATCGTCCAGCCAGATTGACTTCTAAGGTGTGTGTAACACTATAGTTTCTCTGATTTTGTGAGTCGAATCGGCAAAGAGCATGCTCACACTTCAGCCGCTTTCTGGCGCGCGGCAATCACGTGGAACTGGCCCGGCATCTACAATTTGCCTAACAGTCCCAAGCTGGTTCTGACAATTCTATCAGCGCTATTCGGGGCGACTGTGGCGGGGAGATGGTAGACGGCGTGGGCGCGGTGGACTTCGTAGCCGCCGGCTGGATAGGCGGCGGCGGTGGGGATGTAGCCCAGGCAGCCGTTGGTGTAGCCCAGGAAAATGGTGTGGGGGAAGGGCGAGCGATTCTTTACGGCGAGGCCGATTTCGACGAGGGCTTCGCCGGCGACGCCCACGAGCGCCACGTCGCCGATACGGAGCGCCTGCACCGCGCACTCCGCCTTGCCGTCCACCAACGGCGGCGTGAGGTAGGGAAACGTCCGGTGTGAATGACCCGCGTCCACAATGGGCGGCTGATCGGTCCAGAGATCGAGCAAGAGGGTTTCTGATGAGGCGGCGAGCAGCGGTGTTTGGGGCGTGGGTGCTGCGCCGGCTGTCTCGCTGACAGACTCCTCAGTACGCAAGGTTGTTCCTAGCGATTCCTCACGGACACGAGATTCTTTGCGGGTGGCTGCCTGAGACTGTTTCTCTTCCTCGTTGAGCATGCCTTGCGCCTGCCGGTTATTCTGGCCGAGCGCGGCGTGAACGCGCAGGGCCTCCTCGCCAAGCATCCTCCCCGTCAGTTCCAACCGCTCTTCCATCTTCATGTCAGGACCGATTGGCACCAGATTGCCGGCCGCGCCTTGGGCAAAGAGCAGCGGCGCGCCAATCCGCGGTTCGACGCATTCACGCAGGGCACAGACGAAGTCCGCCGAATAAGCGTGGCTCGGCGGGCGCAGTGCCACCGGATGGCAGGCATAGGCGGTTATCACCGCTACCGGCGTACCGTCCAGGCCGTCAATCCGCACCACGTGCAGATTGGGGTCCACCGTGCCCTCCGGAGAATCCGGCGTCACGGCATCGCTGTAGCCGTTGCGCTGGCGCCGGTTGATGCTCGCGTGCACAGAACCCTTGCCCGCCACGATTTGGCAAGGCACGAGCTTTGCCGCCGCTTGGACGACCGACTCTGCGATCCCATCAAGCAGGTCCAGCACGATACGCCGCAGACCTGCAGGGGTCTCCTCATTGAAGGTGGTCAACGGCCCAGAGTGAGCGTGAGAGGTATTGATCAGCACGTGCTCCGGCGGGATGCCGGTGCGTTCCTCGATCCGCTGCTGTACATAGCGCACCTGCTGAATAGGCAGCGTGCAGAGGTCACAGGTGACGAGGGCTACTGTTATAGCGCCGTCCGAGAGCACCAACGACGTGGCGTAGATGTCGTCACGGATGGCGTCCGCGCCGCGCTCGCGCCTGCCGTAGCCGATGAGCGGCGTGCCGAGCGGGGGCGTGAGGGTAGTGCGGCCGACACCGGCACGAAACATGGTTTTTCGCTCCCTATTGATTGCGGTGCAAATGGAGCTCATTCGGCTGAAGAGCGCTTCGACAGGCTCAGCGCGAACGAGCTAATGGGGTGTGCAGCGACGCACGCTGACTCTGTCGGCGCGAGCAGGTTTTTGGTTATTCAGCGACGAAGAATATCACGTCGCAGGCAAGGTCTACTTTGCCACCGCTGCAAGAGCCTGTTGATTGGCGTGTATCTTGGCGACCGCTTCGATGATGTCCTGCATGTCCTCTTGCGTGCCAAGCAACATGGGCTGGTTGAAGCGCAGGGCTTCTTCGGCGCAGAGGCGTTCCACGTTGGGGAGATGGAGCTTGGCGTAGTTCTGGGCCGCCATCGCGGGATGGTCGCAGGCCACGGGGCACTGGTCTTGCATGCGCTTGTGCGCCTCTTGGAAGAGCGGCGACCTGTAGACCGGATCGCCGTAACCCAGAGCGCAGGGTATGCCTTCCGCGCGCAGGGCTTTGGCAAACGCCTCTCGCGACACGGGGGCGCCGGTGCTGAATTCACTGCCGAGATAGCGGACACCCAGTCCGTGCAGGCCGTCGCCGGTAACGAACGGGTCTACGCGCGTGGGTGCAATGCCGGGGATTTCCGCCAAGGCGTCGCGCAGAAAGGCGGCATTGGCCTGGCGGCGGGCCTGCAACGCCGGAAAGCGTTCAAGCTGTGAGAGAATCAACGCGGCTGTCATGCCCGTCAGCCGGTAGTTCCAGCCCAGCACTTCATAGTTGATATGCATCAACATGAACGCCTTCTCGGCGATTGCCGGGTCGTTGGTCACGACCGCGCCGCCCTCGCCGCCGGGCAGGTTCTTGCTGGCCTGGAACGAATACGCGCCGGCGTCGCCAATCGTGCCGAGCCGCCGCCCGTTCCACATGCCGCCGATGCCTTGCGCCGTGTCTTCGATCACGCGCAGGCTGTGGCGCTCCGCAACACCTAGGATTGCCGCCATGTCGCAAGGCAGACCGGATACATGCACGGGCAAGAGCGCGCGCGTGCGCTCGGTGATTAGAGTCTCCATGGAGGCGGGATCGACGTTTTCCGTTTC
The DNA here is from genome assembly GCA_009839775.1 of Chloroflexota bacterium. Classification (GTDB taxonomy): domain Bacteria; phylum Chloroflexota; class UBA11872; order VXOZ01; family VXOZ01; genus VXOZ01. The sequence continues at coordinate 5,329 of VXOZ01000319.1, forward strand.
CGGAATGATGTCGGCAAAGACCGGCACGCCACCCACCTGCAATACCGCCGTGGCGGTAGCGATATAGGTATAGGCGGGCACGATGACCTCGTCGCCGGGCCGCACACCCGCGGCCTTCAGCGCGACTTCCAGTCCGGCCGTGCCGCTGGCCAGGGCGACCACGTGAGCCGCGCCAGTGAATTCCTTGAGCGCCTCTTCCAACGCCACCACGCGGTCGCTGCGCCAGCGGTTCCACTTGCCACTGCGCAGCACGGCGGCCACGGCGGCAATATCTTCCTCCGTAGCAATAGGCCAGGAAGGCCATGGCCGCTCTTTGGTATTACGCACCGGCGTCCCGCCGGCGACGGCTAGCTGATTCACAGATACGGACATGCTCAATCGCCTCTCAAGATTAGAGGGACACGGCAGCCCGCGCCCCTCTAATTCACTTGCTCCCAGACAACCGCCCGCAACCAGTCACCTAGCTTCCTGCCATTCACAAGAACCTGCAAGGCGGCAGTCGCGAAACACCACTCAACAGGCAGAATTCCTAATCGGGAATCTCAGCCTGAATCTGCTGCCTCAGGGCATTCATCGTTTCCACCACGTCGCCTTGGCCGCGATACAGGGCATCCAACGCGGGCGTGATGATCTGGTCGAAGATGGGATTGCGCCAGTTGGGCAGTACGCGCAACCCGTCGTACCGGCTCGCGTTTGCCAGCGAGTTGGCGTAGGCCTCTACGCGAATCTTCTCGGCCACGTCGCCGCCGTAGAGTTCACGCGCCCACACTTCAAAGTGGTCGAGGCGCGCCGGCGCATTACCGCGGCCGATAGCCCAGTTGGGATGATTGGCATGCCACTTGATGAGTTCCCAACCCTCGTCCTGCACCTTACTCGCGCCAATCAGGCCGTTCGAGTCGAGCGCTTGCGCGGAGGCCGTGTGCATGAAAGTCGGCAGCGGCGCGTAAGCGAACGGCTTGCCTTCCTGGACCCCTTGAGCGATGGCAAACGTGCCCCCGCCGGAAGTCTGCAAGAACGCGAGTTTGCCGTTGAGGAAGTTGTTGCGGGTATTTCCGGTGCCGAAGGTGTCATTGAGTTCACCCGGCACGGGCATGACACGATGCTTCGATGACAGCTCGGTGAGGTAGCGGATGGCGTCGATCATTTCAGGCGAATCGCAGACCACGGTCTTGAAGTCTTCTGCCACCCAGCGGGCGCCCCAGAAGGGTCCCCAGTTTGCCGCGATCACGCCGCGGCCAATGTTGCCGATGCCGAAGTGGAGCGGGTTCTCGCCCTCGCGCTGCGTGGTCTTCACCAGCGCTTCGAGGAAGGTCTCCGCGTTCCAACTCGGGTCGCCCCACTCCACCGGCGGATCGGAAACACCCGCGTTAGCGAGGATTTCCTTGTTGTACGGCATCACCGGCCAGTTGCCGCCCGATTGGTTCGGCAGACCGAGGACGTTCTCCTCGTACATGACGCCGTCGCGGAAGAGTTGCTCCGGGTAGATACTGAGATCGAAATTGTCGCGCTTGATCAGCGGCCCGACATCTATGGTATGGCCTTGAGTGAAGACTTCGGTCTGTGAGAGCCAGAGCACGTCAGGCGGTTCGCCGGCAGCCACCAGGGTGTTGAATTTATCGTAGTATGGCCCTTCTCTGAGGATAGTCTCGAGGTCGATGTTTGGATGGTCATTCTCGAAGGGTTCTTCGATGAGGGTGGGATAGAGTTCGAGATGTCGCGCATTGAGGGCCACGTAGTGCGAAACCGTGACGCGTTCCGCAGGCGCGGGCGCTTCTTCGGTCTTGGCGGGGGCTTCTTCCTTGGCGGCTTGTTCCGGTTGGTCGGCCGGAGCCGTTGCCACGGTCCCACAGGCGGCCAAGAAACTGGCGGCGCCAAGCGCGCCAAACCCCATGAGCATGTTGCGGCGCGTGAGCGCGTTGAGTGCCGAATCGCGTTTCGTCATGATACTCTACCTCCGATTGTTGTGAATCAGACAACGCTTTACCTGCACTCCGTTGAGGCTTGTCGTAGACCTCCTTTCGTTTTGTTGGCGGGTACTTCACATGGGGATAGGACTGCAATTGCGGTCCTATCCCCGATGGCTTGTCTTTGAAAGTAACGGCTTTCTCCTCGCTGAGCGACTACGCTCTTTAAAGTCCGATGAAGCAAGCGGATGCGGACGCGAGCGCAAAGGCGGCTACTCGACCTCAGGCATTTCGCCTTCGATCTGGACCTTGAGCTGTTCCAAGGTCTCTTTCACGTCACCCTCACCGTTGTAGAGCTTGGTCATGGCCGGGCCGACCATGTCGCGCCAAATCGGGATGCGCCAGTTCGGCAGCGAGAAGACGGGATCGATGGTGACGGCATGCGCCAAGGATTCGCGATAGACATCAACCCGCGCCTCAGCAGCGAAACCGCCGTACACCGCCTCGCCCCAGGCGTCGAAGTGGTCTTGGCGTGAAGGCGCATTGCCGCGCGTAATCGCCCAGTTGGGCGTGTCGGCCTGCCACTTGATGAATTCCCAGCCCTCGTCGGGGTGCTTGGCGCCGCTGATGATGCCGTTGGGGTCAACCGCTTGACCCGAACCGACGATGCCGAACTTCGGAATAGGCGCAAAGCCGTAGGGCTTGCCGTCCTTCACGGCCTCGGCGACGGCAAAGGTCTGGCCGCCGGAAGTGCGGAAGAAGGCCAACTTGCCGTCAAAGAAGAGGTTGCGGGCGTTGCCGGTGCCAAAGACCTCATTCAGTTGGCCGGGCTTGTCCATCACACGGTAGCGTGCCACGAGATCGGTGAGATATTGGATGCCCGCGATCATTTCCTCGCTATCGCAGGTGACCGTTTTCAGGTCTTCGCTCACCCAACTGCCGGCCCACATGGGACCCCAGTAGACCATCACGCCCGCGCCGATGCCGTTGATGCCGAAGCGGGTGGGGTTGTCGCCCTCCCACTTGGCGACCTTCTGCAAGGCCTCCAGCCAGGATTCGGCGTTCCAGCTATCGTCGGTCCAGGTGAGCGGCGGATCGCTGATGCCCTCGCTGGCCAGGATTTCCTTGTTGTACGGCATCACCGGCCACGAGCCGCCCGACTGGTTCGGCAGACCGAGCACGTCACCTTGCCACATGGCGAGGGTCTTCATAGCGCCGGCGGGGAAGACACTAATGTCGTAGTTATCGCGCTTTACATAATCGGTTACGTGGGTGAACACGCCGCGCAGATACGCCTCCGGATAGGAGAACCACGAGGTGTCCGGCGGCTCACCGGCGGCGACGAGCGCGTGGAGCTTGTCGTAGAAAGGCCCCTCGCGGAGGACCGTCTCGACTTGAATACCGGGATAGGCCGCCTGGAACTCATCCACGACCATGGTGGGATAGAGTTCTGTTTGGCGGTCGTTGAGCGCCGTGTAGTACTGAATGGTGACCGGATCCGCCTCTTTGGGCGCTTCCTCGGTCTTGGCGGGCGCTTCCGCTTCAGCCTCTTGCTCTGGCTCTGCCGCGGGAGCAGTGGTCACGGTGCCGCAGGCGGCGAGTCCCAACATGCCTGCCGATAGCACCGAATACTGCAAGAGGTCGCGACGACGAAGGCCGCGTGCGGGTGTATTCCGAGCGTCCATTTTTGCCTCCTTGTTGCGCAGGGCGCAAGACTGACGCTAGGTTGACACGACCGGTAGCTGTCTTACTACTAAGCACCTTACTTTGGGAGGGAACTGTGGGTTCGCGCCAAGTCGCCGTGGGCAATGCTCCACTACTACGGTCTAGTAGAGGTCAAGATCGGTGCAGAAGCTTTCCCACATCAGCATGTCAAGGGTAAATATATCTAGAGCAGATCCTTGCGCCACGCCGTTTCGACCGGACCAGACTTGACGCTGCAACATTGAATTCTGCGTGTCAAGGTGCTAAGTCTACCGTTGACGTTAGTGTATCATTCACCTAAGAAAAGCTCAACCACCGGCGTATGCACATCCGGTTTCTGAATGGGCAATTCCAGCGTCAGCAAATCTTCGCCCCCGCTGGGGTAGCGGTGGTGTTGGGTGAAGTCGAAGGTCTTGACTTCGGAGCCGTCGTTGAGGAGTTGGGCGTAGCGCACGCGGTTGCGCAGGCCGGGCAGGTGCAGGTACTTGAGCGGCCAGGCGAACACGTGCAGGTAGAGGCGGTTGGTTTCTGGATTGTAGGTGTAGCGGCAGTCCCTTGGTGGCGTATACGGCGCTTGCGTGCAGCCATAGATCGCGCGCCCATGCTGCCGCAGCCACGCGCCAATCTCCGCCAGGGTCGCCTGCGCCCGTGGATCAAACTCACCTCGTCCTGTAGGGCCGACGTTCATCAGCATGTTGCCGCCCTTGGAGACGCAATCGATGAGCATCTCCACGAGCAGTTGCGGCGACTTCCAGTCCAGGTTGTCGCGGTGGTAGCCCCAGGAGCCATTGAGGGTCTGGCAAGCTTCCCAGTTCACGGGCTTGCCGTCAATGTGCAGCCAGCTTGGCGGGATGAATTGCTCCGGCGTGTGAAAGTCCTGCTCGATTTCGCTACGGTTGTTGATGATGATGTCGGGGTTTATCTCGCGCACCATCTCGATGAGCTTTTCGCTCTGCCAGTCGTCTTTGCCCTTGCCCTTGCTCCAGCCATAGTCCTGGCTGTTGTAAACATCTGACCCAGACGACGATCGAACGGGTGTAAAAATAGCTAGTAACCATAACAATTAAAAAAA